>CAISLM010000056.1 GCA_903886255.1 Candidatus Collierbacteria bacterium | reverse complement strand
TGATACTTTGGCTAGAGACTTTTGGAGAAGTTTGGTGGCAAAACCTCTGTGCCGATAGTCTATATGAGTAACAACGCCGCCAATTCCAACGAAAGTGTATTTTTTGCCTTGAAAATCCAGCTGGCGGATAAAAAGAACCAGAGAGGAAACGAGTCTGTCTTCGAAGAACAATTGAGCCAGATAGTCGGGTTTGGCGAAAAAATCTAAGCGTACGTCGCCCTCATGTGAATTTACGCCCCAGTGTTCACTAGCGAAGCTCTGATTGACTGCGATTGTTTTAAGGCTTGGGTGGGTAGTAAATATGAATTTTAGGCTCATTTGAGGCTATTTTTAAGAAGATCAAGAATGGGATGTGTGCCTGTAGCAAGAAACTCAAGCATGGCGCCGCCACCGGTGGAAACAAAACCAAAAGAGCTATATGAAAAACCCAGGGAAGGTATAGCGGCCAGAGTGTCGCCGCCACCAACCAGAGAAAAGGCTTTTGAGGCTATTACAGCCCCTAGAATGGCCTTGGTTGCCCTGTCATGGATACCATCTTCATAGACGCCTAAGGGGCCGTTTAAGACTATCATTTTCGCTAGGTTAATCTCGCCGACAAATAGGGAAGTGGCTGTTTCATTTATGTCGAGGCCATCCGGGGTTCTGTCTTCGGGTTTGGCGAATAATCCACCAAGGAGAACTTTGTCAAATTTGGGAGAAATTTGTTTGATTATTTCGAGCTTGTCCGGCTTGGCTCCTGAGGCTAAAAGGAGGGTGGGGTGGAGGGGATTTTGGAGCACTTTTTGGAGGGTAGATATCTCCTCGTCGAACCTAAAACCAGTAACTGTTGGTAAAACTTCGGGTATTAGGGAAAGGCTGGTACAAGGTCTATATGTGGCAAAGGCTTCATAAACATAAATGTCAGCACCTTGGGACAATTCAGTGGCGTATCCCCTGTCAATCTTTTCTTCCCTTGGGTCGAACCTTAAGTTTTCCATCACCGCCAGGGGGAGTTCCCCTCCCCAGCTCTCCCCTGGAGAAAAACCCGAATGGATAAGTAAAATATCTTGATTCAGCAAGTTTTTTAGCCTATCGACGACCGGGGCGAGGCTAAACTTTGGATCAGGGCCTTCCGGCCTGCTCAGATGGCCAATAATGATGGTTTTCCGGGCATGTTCAAGGCAAAATTTGATCGTGGGCAGAATTGCCTGAAGGCGGTAATCGTCCTCTACTCTGCCGTCTTTGACGGCTACGTCGAGATCAGCACGCAATAATACGTTTTTATTTTGGATCAGTTCTTTGGTGAGCATAGATTAAGAATATACCAAAACGACGGCTATAGGTTTGACTTTTGGCAGGTGATATGGTACGATATGGTCCGCTTGAGAAATTCAAGCATTTTTTGTATCTAATGCGGGTTTTTCCCGCGTTTATGACACTAAACAAACGACCAAGAATAAGGGCATCAAACCCCATTTCCAGGTTCTTCAGACCGATGTTCGAAAAAAAAGCAATTAAATCCGTCTTAGGCGGAATTATTTCCGTGACATCACTCGCTTCCGGGCTTGTTTTTATGCCTGTAGACCAAACTGTGGCAGCTGCAAATATAGGAGTATCGAGCGCAAGTCTTTCTATGGAAACCCAGAAAAGTTTCGCCGACGTTTTGCCGGCGTATACAGGTATATCCCAAGGATTCCATCTTGGGCACCCAGGAATTGATATTACAGCCCCTTTGGGATCAAAAATATATCCGGTTAGAGCCGGTAAGGTTATAAAGGTTCAATTTTTGACTTGGGATTATGGTCATGCCGTTTGGATTGATAACGGCAACAACACTATTTCCCTTTATGCCCATATGGGAAAAGTGTTTGTGAACGAAGGAGACGCGCTAACGACCAAAGATGTGATTGGAGAGGTCGGCGTTACCGGACACACTACCGGGCCCCACTTGCACTTGGAGGTACATATTGATGGTGAGTCAACTGACCCTCAGCCATATTTGGCACTGGGAGCGGTTAACAAGAGGTAATAAATAATTCTCAACAGTTCTGTATGGTTATTTGATTGGTACATCAGTCCTTCATTTAGTGTGGATAACTCGATTATTTTGTGGAAAAGATTGAATCTGAAAGAGGAATGTGATATATTATGAGATATCAACCATGAGGAGGCGAAATTGAAAATTTGTGTTCTTGAGGGCAACTCTGGCACGAACAACGCATTAAAGGTGCTTGTGTCTGACATTACTATTCACCAAGTACCCGGCGGAATAGATGGAATGACAGAAGTAACGATTGTCTCGATCGAGGGTGCAAGGGAAATTGAAAGCTTGAATTTCCCCATACGCGAATCCCTCCCTCCAATTCAATTTAATTACATTATTCTGCCCATGAATCTCCAGCAGGCCAAAGAATATCTGGAGGAGAAGTTCATGGTCGAGTATCTATAAATTAGAGACCCCGCAATTGCGGGGTCTTTTTTTCTTACCATTTAATGCCAAACATATCCTTGAGGACTTTTTCGACAGTGTCGCCATAGAACTTATCCCAAGGAACGAACGAGCCACACCATTGATCGTTTTCGACTTGGAAAACAGCGGCCTTTTTCGACATGAAGCCGATGTAGAATTGTTGAAAGAATTTTTTGCCGGCCAGAAGAGGTTCGTTCTCAAACCTTTGCCGGGCTCTCGCGATTCTCAGGGCCGTTTTGTAGAGGATGGCGCCGCCGGTTCGCTCTCCTTGAGCTTTGGCTTCTTGGTATTTCTTTTTAAGGTCAGCAATTTCAAGTCCGAGAGGACTTTCATCAATTACTTTCTGAGGCATTGTTTCTCCTTGTTAAAGTGAATTTAGGAGGATTATAGCAAAAAGACCTCAGACGAGGTCTTTTTGCTCTAGTAATTTTTTGGTGACGATTACATACCCATGTCGCCCATGTTGGGAGCAGGAGTTTCTTTCTTTTCTTCCGGAATATCTGTAATCAAACATTCGGTAGTAAGAATCATACTGGCGACACTGGCGGCGTTTTGAAGAGCGGAGCGGGTAACTTTGACCGGGTCAAGAATACCGGCTTTGAGCATGTCTTCAAACTCGAGAGTAAGAGCATTGAAGCCGTAACTGGCGACTTTGCTGTCTTCAACTTTTTTAACTACCCAACCGGCATCGACACCGGAGTTTTGAGCTAACCAGCGGAGAGGTTCAGATAAAGATTCTTTGACGATCTTGATTCCGACTTCCTCGTCGGTGTTGTCACCTTTTAGAGTGTCGAGAACTTTTCTGGCTCTAATGAGGGCGACGCCGCCGCCAGGAACAATACCTTCATCAATCGCAGCTTTGGTGGCGCCAACAGCGTCTTTAACTCTTTCTTTAAGTTCATTTAATTCGACTTCTGTAGCAGCACCGACTTTGATGACGGCAACACCGCCGGTGAGCTTAGCAATTCTTTCGGCCAATTTTTCTTTATCAAATTCCGAAGTCGATTTGTCGTATTCTTTTCTAATCTGGTCAAGCCTGGCTTTAAGGGAAGCTTTGTCTCCTTTGCCACCAATGATCTGAGTGTTGTCTTTGTCGGACCAAACACGATCAGCTCGGCCAAGATCTTCTACTTTGACAGAGTCAAGTTTTCGGCCAGTGTCTTCGGAAATCAAACTACCACCGGTAAGAATAGCAATGTCTTGGAGAATGGCTTTTCTTCTATCTCCAAATGCCGGAGCTTTAACCGCGAGAATATTAAATGTACCGCGCATTTTGTTAACAACTAGAGTGGCAAGGGCTTCACCTTCGATGTCGTCGGCGATGATAACGATATTTTTACTTACCTTCATGGTATTTTCCAGAAAAGGAAGCATGTCGTTGATGGCACTGATTTTTTGATCGGTAATCAAAATATAGGGATTTTCGATAGTAGCATCCATGTTGGAAGCGTCTGTCGCAAAATAGGCAGAAGCGTAACCTTTATCAAACTGCATACCTTCTTTTTGTTCTATCTCGAATTCCATACCTTTGGATTCTTCGACAGTAACAACACCATCACGACCGACTGATTTAAGAGCGTCAGCAATTTTTTTGCCGATTTCCGGGTTTTGAGCAGAAATGGTGGCCACGGCTTCCCAATCATCTTCAGACAAATCTTTTTTGATTTTTCCCAGTTCGGCGACGATAGCAGTGACCGCCTTATCGATTCCACGTTTCATTTGCATTGGGTTGGCACCGGCAGTTATATTGCGCATTCCGGCGATTACAATTTGCTGGGCAAGGAGTGTCGCAGTTGTGGTACCATCTCCGGCAACATCGTTGGTTTTACTGGCGGCTTCTTTGACTAGCTGAGCACCCATGTTTTCAAAGGGATCGGCTAATTCAACTTCTTTGGCAACAGAAACACCATCATGAAGAACTGTCGGGGCCCCCCATTTTTTGTCTATGGCAACATTTCGGCCTTTAGGACCGAGAGTGGTGACAACGGCTTTGGCAAGTTTATTGACGCCGGTGACTAATTTTGCACGAGCTTCATCGGAAAAAATTATTTGTTTGGCCATTTTTATTTAACAATTGCTAATATATCGTCGAACTTGAGGAATTGATATTTGGTATCACCAATCTCGACTTCGTTACCGCCCCATTCTTTGTAGAGAACTGTGTCCCCTGCTTTGGCGGGAGAGTTAACTTCGACTCCTCGATCATTGATTAATTTTCCACCAACAGCGAGAACTGTTCCGTACTGAGGTTTTTCGGTGTGAGAATCGGGAAGATACAAACCGGATGCAGTCTTCTTTTCTTGTTTGGCCGGTTCGACCAGGACAAAGCCGGGGGTTGGTTGAAGTTTTTTGATGGTGAGAGAGTTAACCATAAATATATAGATAATTGTTAATCGCTAAGAGATGAGTATACACTAACTATCACTCAATCCCCATGACTGCCATTTTATACAAAATGGTGATATTTTTGTCAAGCTTTACAGAGCTCCACCTTGAAAGTTCGGACAATTTGCTTTGTACCAAGACATCGCCGAAGTTGAACATTCCGGTTTTGCATTTGGTCCCGGCATACAATCTACCCAGCCGTTTGCCGGACAAGTATATGAATTCGTTTTTGTATCATCCAAAAATTTGAAGGTGGAAAGAATTTGGTCAACAAGTTGCAACCTTTTGTTTACAATATCTTTCGGAGTGGTTGTATTCCCCACAGTGACACCATCATCAAAATAGTACGATGAAGTTAGAAGAAATATTGTACCTTTGTGACTAAAAATAAATGATTTTCCATCGCTACCAAAAAAAGAATTATTTATCGCTATCGGTGTTTCGCTTATATTTAGTTCGTTGTCGTAGGAAACAATTGTCACAGGTGACGACATTGGTTGTTTGTTAGGGTTGTTAAGCAATTGTTGATTACTTTTCTCGATCCAACTTTTGATTGGCAATGTTATTTTGGCTTTATTGGTTGGATCAATATTTATGGAACCTTGATTGCCTTGTAGCGTGACGATATCCTGACCCAATGACGCCGTGTCTAGTGTCCAACTGTTGGGATATTGGACTTGGAATCCATATTTAGAATTGGTATATGTTTTCCAGTTGGCGATATCATCTGCGTTTGTCGAAGGAGTATCAGAAATAACGCTTGTTGGAGTAGGTGTGGTGATTGGTGTGGGGTTATTTGTCGGTAAGGGAATGAATCGGGCTGCAACAACTCCAATTAAAATTCCAAAAAGAATTAGGATAAGGCCGGATAGAATAGATAGATGATCTGGAGTTGTTTGACTCTCTTGAATGGGAGGATTGTTTGGAAATGTGGTTGGGTTTTGCAGGTCCATTGTTGTTTATAGGCAGGCCATTGTTGTACAAGCAATTTCTCCCGATTCGCAGGAGCAGGAATTGCAAGAATCCTTAAATGATTCTCCGTCTTTGTACGTTTTACCTTTATATTGGCAGCTTACTCCGGAAGGAGCAGCCATTGTCTCTAGGGTGTGAAATGAGGAAATAATTTGTTTAAATTTGGCGATATCGCTAATGCCATTGGCACGAAGGATATAGCCCTGACCATCCAGAACAAAGAATCCATAATAGGAATTTATATCAACGGCTCCAGGGTTAACTTTTTGATCATATTGAGTAAGGTTGTTGTAAATGACAACAGGAATTGAGTTGATCGTAGTTTTTTCCAATAATTTTCCAAGCGGTGTCCCAACATGCAAAGAAATTACTTTTTCTTTCATTCCGGGGTCGTATGGAGTGTACTTATCAACAAATTGAGTTAGATTCCCGGAGAATGGAGTTACGTCAAGAAAAAACATGTCAGCTTTCCCTTTGGTGGCGCTATAGAAAGTAAAGTTTCCCTCTTCCGGGGCGCCGCCACCAGGAACCGGTTGACTTAGTTGATAGTCCGAAGGATGCTTAAAGGTAAAATTAAAATCAGTGTTGGTGTATGTTTCCCAATTAGATATGTCGTTGGGGTCGACAACTGGAGTTAAAGACGGAGTCAAGGAAATTGTTGGAGTAGGTGTGGTGATTGGGTTGGGATTGTTTACCGGTAAGGGAATGAATCTGGCTGCAACAACTCCAATTAAAATACCAAAAAGAATTAGGGCAAGACCGGTAAAGAAAATACGGGCAAAACCGGAATGGTTAGATGACGAGGGGGCCACCTGGGATGGAAGTGATGTCGGCTGAGTCGGGGTTAGATTTGGCTGGGGCATCGACACCGGGGAGACCGGCTCCGGGTTTGTCGACTGGGGCTGGGAGATTGGGATTTGTGTCTCTAATGGTGATTGTTGAGTCTGGTCTAACTTCCAAGCTGCTGGGGCTGTGAAGGTTACTCCCGGGTTTGTTGGTGAGGTTGGAGGGGTTGTTCCTCCGGATGGGATTTGAGGTTCGGGGTTGAGATTCCGGTCTGGGAGTTGGTTTGGGTCCATTCTTATTTATTTGATTATTAACAATAGTTCCGGTTTTTAGTAAATCTTTGGTTTTTAAGTTTTCCAAGACAGCGGTAGTTATTCTCAGCTTACCGCCTTGAGCGGAAGTTTCGGCGAGTTTTTTGGCCTCGTCATAGTCTACCCATTTGAAATCATTATATTCTTCATTGGTAGGAAATTTTAAATTAGTAGATGAAGAAGTGGCGTAGAGAAAATAATATTTTTTACCTTTCATGGTTATCGGCTCGCCTGCGTCGAGCTTTAGCTCGCGTAAACCTTGTTTGTCGGGAGGAAACTCGATTTTATCGACTGATAAAAAGGTCGGCTTGAAACTAGTTTGTTTGACAAAATCGGACCCAAGCTCTTCGATCATTTCTCGTTTGAACGCTTCCGTAAGAGTCTCTTTGTTGTCCACTCCCCCTTGGGGCAACTGCCAGAGTTGATGAATTTTTTGATAGACAAAAAGAATTTTGCCTGAATTTAGGAAACAGCCAACGACACTAGGGCGAAGTCCTTCCTTACGATCATTGTCGAGGTCTCCAAGAGAAGGATCAGAAGGCTGACTGTTTCGTTTTGGATAAGACGTTAGTGGCGGCTGGGTGGCGTTAGCTGCGGTAACGGAAACTGGAGATGTTTGAACAAAAGGCGGAGTTGACCTTGATATGGTTTGTTGGGGCTGATAGGGTGGTTTTTGAGGCGGTGTTGGATATGAATTAGGACTTGAACCATAAGCGGGTGTTCTTTGGGCAAGTGGAATATAGGGAGGTTCGGTGAATCTCTTGGCAGCAGGGGTCATGATAGATGTAACTTGAGACATGTCCATGGGCTCAATTTTTCGGTAATATTTCTTGTAAGTGGCTTCAAGCACTTTTTCTTTTTGGTGAGTCCGGGTATCAGGAAGAGGTAGTCCATAAGATGAGAAGGGTTGGGTCATTTGAGAATCGACAGACATCTTCATAGCCAACTGGTATTTACCAAGCCCGACTAGATCGTCAGCGGTATACAGATTGTTTAATTCTTTCATAATACGATCGGCGTCTTGCGCTCCGACCACATAACTCATGACAGTACCGACGTTGCCAAAAATGGCATTTTGGATTTCTTCCGGAAGTTGGGCAATATACTGATTGGCGAGAATAAGACCTAATTTATATTTTCTCGCTTCGGAGAGAATCTTTACGAATGAGGAAGTGGCAAAGTTTTGAAATTCATCAACATAAAGGAAAAAATCTCGGCGACTTTCTTCGGAAACGTGGGCTCTGTTCATGGCGGCGATTTGGATTTGAGAAATAAACATGGCACCAAGAAGAGCCGCATTGTCTTCTCCGATCTTACCTTGAGGTAAATTTAAGATAATTATTTTCCCGGAGTTCATCATGTCCTCGAAATCGACAGTACTCTTGGGGTGATTAATAATGTCTCTAATGGTTGGCGAGGTAACAAACTGGCCGACTTTGTTCAAAATAGGTGCGATGGCTTCGGTTTGAAATTTTTCAGAGTATTTATCATATTCATCACGCCAGAAGTTGACAAGAATTGGATCTGTCACATGAACAAGACATTCTTTTTCTCTAAAGTCCTTATTGGTTAGGATGCGAGGAACATCGGCCAGGGTTGTTTCAGGTTTATAGACTAGGGTAAGTAAAGTGTTTCTTAGAATATATTCCAGACGAGGACCCCAGGAATTGCCATAAAGTTTACTGAAGATGGAGACAATACTGGATGCAACCATTTCTCCTTGGGCCGGGTTTTTGACATAGAGAGGGTTCATCCAAAATGAAATTCCGGGGATTGACGGGTCAAGATAAGCGACATCATCTATACGGCTTTCGGGAATGTAATCAAGAAGAACTTCAGCCGCATCACCATGAGGGTCTACAAAAGCGACACCTTCCCCGTGTTGAATATCGTTTATTGCCATGCGACCAATAAGGGTTGATTTACCGGTACCGGATTTTCCAAGAATATACGTATGACGAAGGCGGTCTATCCCCTTTTTCATTCCGAAGATGGCTAAATGATTTTTATATTCTGTTTTGGCAAAGAAATTATAAAGATGTCGCTCACTTTCTTGAATATTTTCGTCTACCGGGAGATTGGTGGGGGCTTCTCCTTTAAGCGTTTTTCCCCAGGCAATCCCTTTGATTGGGGTAAGTAGAATCCCAGGAAGGTGGAATATGGCGGCAATCTCACCATAGTTGAGATACTGATACTGATTGGCATATTTAACAGATCTTGTGAGTACCATCTGACGCAGCTTAGTAATGGAACTTTGAAACTTAAGTTTTTTTAGAACGAAGCTATTTCCCTCGGAAAGAGAATATGTTCCAAATGCGGCTGCGAGTTGGGAAAGAAGTTGTGACGAAGTCTGATGATTTGTGGCAATAGCCGCCAGCCTGATATCACAACCAAAGGCTTGATATAACAATTTTTTTTCGATGATGGCTTTATATGGGCTGGGTTTACTTTTTGCCGGATCTGTGCCT
>CAISLM010000055.1 GCA_903886255.1 Candidatus Collierbacteria bacterium | reverse complement strand
TACTACTAATGGTGATCTTATCTACGCCGTCGGAAACTCTCTCATTCCCGAAACACTTGGATTAGCTCTCCAATCTGCCGGTGCGGTCAATGCCATGCAGCTTGACATTAATCCTTTCTGGGTCAGGTTCTCCATCTTTAAACCAACTCAAACTGGATATGTTCACCAATCTCTCTTTGCCAAAATGTTCGATGGCGGAAAAATTTTCCTTAACAACGACTCAAAGGATTTCTTTTTTGTTTACCTCCGTAACCCGGAAAATTCACCATCCCTAACCTTCTCTGGCACCAAAAATAAGTGGTCCACTAATTAATTCCGAAGATTTATTCAATAAAAAACCGGGCATTTAGCCCGGTTATGAAATTAATGTTGATTAACAAACCACTGCAACGCAATAATTGATTTTGCGTCGATTATTCGTCCATCAGCCAACATTTTCAGCACTTCATCTCGATCAACCCAAAATATTTGTATATCTTCCCCCTCTTCTTCAAGACCGCCTCCATCTGAAACGCGGTCACCGGAATCTACCGGTGCATAAAACAAATATATCTTTTCCCTATCCGCCCCGGGAGATACATAAAACTGATAGAGCATTCGTATGTCCCCAACTTTCATGCCCACTTCTTCTTTGGCTTCTCTTCGTACACAGTTCCAGATAGACTCACCTAGTTCAGTCGAACCGGCCGGTATTTCGAACAGACCGAAATGTTCATAAACCACAGCCGGCCTGTACTGTTCTACCAGGGCGATTTTATCCATTTTCTTGTCGTGAATCAGGATCGCCACGGAATCATTACGCTCAAAGATTACCGAAGTTCTTGGTTCGCTCCAGGTTCCGTCAAACTTTATGTGCCTTTCCCGTCTTAAAACGATTTTGAACCATTTAAGCTGAAACGGAACATCCTCACTAATAATTTCGACCTTACCACCATGAAGAAAAATTGTCATTGTGCCCAACCTCCATTCGAATTTAAATTTACGCTACCCGTATTGTATCAAGCCTATAGTGACAAATCAATGCCAAAAGAAAGGCAGGCCCAAAGGACCTGCCTAATAAATGCAAAACGCCAACTAATCACATTATTCCTCTACCGAGGAAGCCTTTTTCTTTGGCGGTGTGATTGCCGACGCGAACAGCCAGATGGGCAGTTCTCGGGTATTTTTCTATTACCCGGATATGGGAACCTCCCCCATACACAAAATTCGCTTCGCCCAAGATGCCGAGTGACTCAATCGCCACAAAGATCATCTTTGGATTGACGGAAAACGAATTTTAAGGAACGATGGATTTCGGGCTCATTATCACTCAAGCCCAATAGCTTGTCAAGCAACTACTTTAAGACAGATTTGAAACCCAATGAAATTCTAACTTCGTTCTTCTGAAGAGATACGTCAAGAATCTCTACACGAACAAAGTCACCCACCTTTAACGAAGGTGGCATTTTTAGAACGTATATCAGCCCGGAATAACCCAAACTCAGATTAACAAAAGCACCATATTTGGTTATGTTGTAAACAAATCCATCCAACTGCTGACCCTTTTTAAAGCGCACAAGAGGACCATTTTCCGGAATTGATAAAGATAGATTAACTTGCTGTCGTTCTTCATTAAAACCGACAACTTTAGCTTTGTACCTCTCCCCTACTTTCAAAGCACTTTGCAGATTGTTCACCAACCGGAAAGGATTGATCGCACCGGCACTTACAAAACCGGTCTTATCGTTGGGTAGTTCAACCAACACTCCGGAACTCAAAATGGACTTAATTGTAACTTCGACCAATTGACCCACAGTGATATTTTTTTTCACGATTTCGATCCAGCCGGAGTCGTTTACTCTGCTGGCCCAATTCATATTCGACGCCAGATACAGATAATCCAAGGCAGCCAAATACGCGGGGTCGTTATCGAGTTTGGCAAACTCCACTAGATCTACATATTTCATTTTTCCCTTAAAAACCAACCTTCCGTCTTTCCATCCCAAACGGCTTCCTTGTTGACTAAAATATTTACGTAAACCATCGGAAACGATACTGAGAATTGATTTGTATTCAAAACCGGTGTCCGGTACAAAACTTACTAAACAAACATCTCCAACCTTAAAATCCTCTGATGGTTTACCAAGAACATTTTCATTGGCATGGATTACCATTACAAATCCTTCGGCAGGACGAGACATTTCGGCAATGAATATGACTTTCTTATCATTTCTGACATCAATTACTTTCGCCCTGGCGATAATCTTGCCGTCAACCTTTCTCTGCTGGCTATATGATTTTTCCAGCTCGACTTCCACTAAAGGTAAACAACTGAGCTGAACAAATTTTTTCCCGGTATTGATCGTTTTCACGCAAACTCTCAGTTTCGTTCCTACCGGAATTTGTTTCACCACGGCAGATGATTGAGTAAAACTGATATCACTTGGAGTCAACCAAGCCTCATAGCCGGTTTCCGGATCTTTGATTGTCAACGAAATTCTAAAATCGCCTGAGTGTTCGGTGTATCCAATTACGTCTACTGACAGCTCATCGCCCACTTTATATTTTGAAACAAAAGCCTCAAACAATTTTGTATCGGAAGCCGGTAAAACCGGCGCTGTGAGTAATCTTTTTAAAACACTTTCCAAAGATTCCGAACCTTCACCCCAGGACATGGAGTCTAATGCCAATTTTATTGGTGAAGCGTTTTGTTTCCTCAAAGTCAGAATTTTTTCGACCCGGTCTGCCGGAATCGATAACTGACAACACGCATCACCGCCCGATTTAACAACCAGTCTCGGATTGTAATTATAGCTATCGGTGACCGGCACGAAAGGAATACTAAAAGCCAGAACCATTCTAACCCTCTCCAAAAGATCAAATTCTAGATTTCTGGTATTCCTGTCTTTTCTGTGTGCACTCAACAGTTGCATTATCTTTTCCCGCTCAGGAACAATTCCATCATCAAACATTTCAAAGTTTACATAAAAAGCTTTTGCCCAATCATCTCGACGGGATGCAATTATTTTCTTTGAGTCGCCCTTATCACCTGGAGCATCCGGTGGATTTTGCCAGAAACTAAACATTCGAAAAATAAACTCGACATCGTCTTTGCAACCTTGCCACAAAACTTTTTGAACATTTTCGGCTCTTTGTTTGGTCGGTTCGTCCCATGAAGTATCATGGGCAAGAAAAGATCTGAAACCTCCCACTTTGATTATCGGCAAAATCGTTGCAATTTCTACAGCACAACCAAAACGATCGGCCATAATCACAAGATCTGCCAAACTTGCCGGATATTGAAACTTACTTAATAGCGCCCCATACTCAGTCAGCATATCGTCGCCATCAATGGCGCCGCTGCCTTTTAGTGAAGCGACTGATCGTTTTAATTCGTCTCCCACAGGGGCATCTATCCAATCCTTATCGTAGTCATCAATCCCCAGCTCTTTAAGCTTAAGAATAATTTCGTCCATCGATGACCTTTGGATTGCCGGAATGGGAAAATCGAGCATTGCGTCAAACTGTTTTTTGGTATACAGACAAAACACTTCACCATTTCTGGTTCTTCCAGATCTTCCCCAGCGTTGCCTTGCATTCGCCTTACTAATAAGACGAAGCTCAATCATTTTTTTAGTTTCTTCAACTTCCCATTGAGCTTGATTCTCCACACCGGATTCAATAACGTAAACCACCCCCTCAACAGTAATTGAAGCCTCGGCAACATTGGTACTAACAATGACTTTAATTTTTTTCGTATCGGTATTTCCGATTGCTCTGTCGGTGTCTTCCTCGCTCAAATCACTATATAAAGGAAATATCTCAATCTGATCCTTCATTTTTGGATTGGCTAAGACCGCAGCGCGAAGTGCGGTTACGGCATCCTCGATCGGTTTTACCCCTTGCAAGAAAGCTAATACGTGTCCACGCGGTTTCCTTCCCTCGACTTCCTCATTCAATAACCAGACGACTTTTTTTACCAACGCAGGAACTAGTTGTTTTTTAAGCTGTCTTGGGTCATCGTAAGAAAGTTTATCTTTTTCGTCCGCATAATTTTCTACATAAGTAAACTTGCTTTTGGGTTCAAACTCCACCAGGGTCGCCGTTTCTTTTCCAAAGTATTCCAAAAACGACTCTGCATTAATAGTTGCGCTTACGATTAAAAGTTTTAAATGGGGATACAGAGGTAATTGGTCTTTCAAGAGATGCAAAATGATATCGATATTTAACGACCTTTCGTGGGCCTCATCAATCATTACCACGGAAAGTTCTGAGAGTTGGCCCATTTTAATCATATTGATTAGAGTGCCATCGGTCGCCATGAATGCGGCATTAAATCTGTCAGCATTCCTATCTTTGCTATATCGGTAACCAATATCAAATCCCTTTCCCACACTTGACCCCAGCAAAGAACCCAAATATTTTGAAACTCCCGTAGTTGCCACGATTCTTGGCTGAGTAATTGCTATCTGTCCATCTCTGGTAAAGAAATCTTTTGGAACACCTTCGGGTGGAAAAATCAACCAATATGGCAGTGCTGTCGATTTTCCCGACCCGGTCCCCCCCTTAACAATTACCACTTGATGTTTCGGACTTTTCAACCAGTTATAAATCTCAACGATTTTTCCTGGCGTTGCTCCAAATTTTGTTTCATCAAATGTTTTTTCGGTTTCCTTTTTAACATGAGGTCTATCGGGATGGTAAACCTTACCCAACTCTCCCGGAATCGCCTCTGTCAAATCTACACCCGGAACAGTTTCCAAAGAATAATATGCAGCCCCCATGGTCATTTTTTCCGACGCGAGAATCTTTCGACAGCTCTCACAATATTCCGGTCTTGATTGACCGGATTTTTCCATTTTTTCAAACATCATTCCCGAATAACCAATTGGTTTTTCGCAGCGTTTGCAATTAACACTAAATTCAACAGTTTTATCGGTCACAAAATCCTCCTTATAAATTTTGTCAAAGTCCTATACATCAAATTGATGTTTGCCTGGATTCTACATCAAACAGGATCAATTGAACATCTGTTACAATTCCTCTCAGCACACTAAAACAGGAGGTCGGATGAGTCAATGTTGTGGAAAAATTCCCAGCGAAGATGATATCAAACATATTTTGGAGTCAATCGACGACAGCATCAAAGAACAAATAGATTACACAAAAAGCGAAGAGTCCAAACACGAAACTGCACAGCGGGAAGCAGAAATTGAACTTGAACTTCTTCACAATCAAGTACTCGAAGAAAGAACACTTGAGGCTGAAGAAGAATTACAACAGATAATTGATGAAGAAAGGGGTCATGTCGCTTTTTGGAGAACTAAAACCGAACAGCTAGAGGGTGTAGGTACCCATGAAAAGGCCACCTTTGTCCGCTCCATCGCCCAGCAAAACATGAAAGACGAAAGCGGTGAGCACACATTTTATGATCCAAGAAATGGCCGATCGGGTGTTGCCTTTAAAGACTCTCCTCGAAAAAATAAATAAATGCCGGCTAGACAGCCGGCTTTTTTTTCACATAAACCCCCACAAAATTATTTTCATCTCCGGAAGAAGCACTTTCTCCAAAAACATAACCCATATCATTTAAATCAAAAACATCCTCCATCGCCCCCTGTGGTGCTTCGGCGTCATAAATCACATCCTTCCACCATTCATAACCCATTTCACCAGCCGTTTCCGGATTCAATCCGAAAATTTTAATAATATGCTTTGACCGATTTCCTTCCATTTGAGTTATTATATTCCACAAAAAACCGAGGGTATTAAATACTCTCGGTATATACTTCAGACTAACTCCATGGCATTCCAATTACATATTCACCACCCATGAAGAAATAAGGTGTCACTAAAAGGCTCACCGGTAATTTCGCTCTAAAAATTAGCTCCTCGGTTAAGGCCCGATAAAAGCCAACTACTGCCGGCTGGAATCCTGTTTGATAAAAATTAATCCGAAATAACCCTTCGGATCGCATCTTCAATAATAACTCCTTAGACTTGTTATATGCGATATCGTCGATCTCGGATTGAGTTCTCCCAATAGAAATCTCTTGATTTCTGAACCAGTACCCTCTTACTCTTACATCAAGCCCGTCATTAGAGTGTCTGGCAGTCATCATTCCGATATTTAGAATTGGCTGTTTCATAATTTGAGCAATCGATTGTTCCGTTTTTGGTTTCAAACAAAACAAGGGGAAAGGCGTTGCTTCAGCTCCCTCACCATAAGTCACCGGGGCATACATTGGCCTTCCACTTTTATAAACGAATTCATGAAGTACCTGAGCTATGACATCATGTCGAAGTTCGCGAAAGTTTATTGCTGCCGGTATTTTTTGAGCGGTCTGATTGACCACTGTTTGAATTTGATCTCGAAGTGCTACGAAATGTCCCCCTCCCCGATCTTCCGTAATGGTATCGGCGATTTTCAAATCAAAAAACAACTTTCGTAACTCCTCCGGATTAACTACGGTTTTTGTTTCATTTGAGTCAGGCAACCAAGCCTGAAACAGCTCAACAACATTTCGACCATCTTTACCGGCCTTACGATAAAACGCCAATTTTGTCTGAACTGGATCGCAAACCAAAACACCGGATTTCCTGGCAATTTCTTCAAATTTTTCGATATATGCCGCAATTTGTTCACTTAAACAGAAATTGGCCGCTACTCTAAAATCTCTCGCCTCTCCGGGAAACATGTTTGAAATCTTGGAAACAATATCGATATATTCATTTCCCAAATCGATGTATTCAACTTTCCCCTCGGCCAATAACTGATGAGAATAAAACTCAATTCTTTCGCAAAAGATGTTGTATCGTCTTTGTTCGTCCTCGATCAAAACATTCTTTTTCATTCGATCTTCTACCCGCAATGCCCGTCTCATCAGGACCTTAAGGTCGAGATTTCCAAACCGGCACTGGTCGTCAGTCAAAGCAACTAGAACCACTTTTGCATCACTCATGTCGAACCATCCTTCCGGTCTCTATTCTACGAGCGGCTTCTTTGACCAACCCATCGACACTCTCGGGTGACATCATAATCAGTGCTTCAAGACTTCCCACCTTTTGTTTCATCTTTTCTCTATCTTGTTCAGGTAATTCTTCAAAATCCCGTGGTAGTAGATAAAAAACTTTTACCAATGGATCAATCGACTTATATTTTTCAACTGTTTTAGAAAGACTTTCCAAGTCTCTGGCAAAAGTCTCGATAATTTCGGAACTCGACCTGGCTCTTACCAATACCACAACCAACTCACCGGATTTTAACAGTAAATCTTTTTGATCTACCCAAGGAACCAACAAACTTTCCTGTGGTTTATAAAGTTTTGCGTAAACATCCCCGTCAAAGGAAATTGACAAGGTCGTCTCTTCGTCTTCGGATTCAACGATCTGTCCGTCCTTTAAAAGCTCCTTCTTCAGAAGTTTTCTATCAAGAGCTCCCCCAAGAATTGCTCCCCTGGCATTAAAAATATCCCTCAGATACAAATGGCGGTCCTCAGGGACAGCGGAAGAAAGTAAAATACTTTCCGGATTCTTACTCCCCAAAATTATTGCTTCCGCCTCCGGTACGGTCCAAATTCCACCCATAACCAAAAAGCAAACTCTCTCTGGAGTAATCAAACCTTCAACCGACATTTTCATTACTTTTTCCTGAACTTGCTTCGAAAACCCTACCAATTCCATATACATTTGTCTTGCCTCAAATGGAGTGATATGGCCTTCCAAAACATGTTTCAGCTTTATTCCCATTTCGCAAGATAGATCGTAAATATATGCCGGAACTCGCCCCTTCTTCACGTCTCCCTCCATGCGGCTTTCAACGTTTTTGGTAAAAACAATTTCCATTGAAGTTCCGCATTTATACGCTTCAGAAAGTAAAAACCCCATCGCCACGCGTGCACCGCTATTTTCAAAATATTGAGGTGGATTTGCCATCAAACACACATCTACTTCCAGGCAATTACGGAAACGTTCGTGCCTCACAACCATTAACGAAAACACAATATCCCGCGAGCACCATCGATAAGGTCTCCACTCATGATTTTTTGGCAGCCGATTTGCTTTCCGGAATTGTTCGTCGTATCGTTTTACGTGTCCCTCAAATATTGCAAACTGTCTCAAAATCTCATCTTTAGAAAGCATTTAATCCTCTCTTATCTTATGTTTATGACCTTCGATTCAAGTGTCCCGGGGTCAGTATGAACAACTACTATGTGAACATTTTCCGGACCAACTCTCAAAATTTCCTCACCAATTTTTGCATTGTCCGGTGAGTAATGATCGGAATATGGATCACACATTAACTCTGCATTATGTCTCATCCATTCAACCGAACCCTGTTTACCATGGTTGGTTTCCTTCAAGGCACTTAACCCACCTGTTTTTGTAAATTTTGCTTCAACGATAACCAGCTTCCCTGCCCCATCTCGATAGACACTATCAAAACCTTTATTGGGTGGATCATAATTTTCTGCGATTAAATGTAATCGTTCGGTTACAACTTGCGCCGCTACCTGCTCGCCTATATCACCTTGCAGCTTATTTCCATGCGCCTCAATAGATTTTCTAATATGCGCAGCATCATCGTCATCGGGAATTTTTCCACAACACTGGGACATTATTTCTCCTCTTGTATATCAATATGTCAACGTACAGTTGTGCCTATTCTAACACTCCAATGTTAAAATAAGAAAATGAGATTAACTCCATTCCAACAGTACGAAATATTTAACCAAGCCTTAAAAGACAAACGCGCCTTCTCCGTAGACTGGAAATCATACGTCGAAGACATCGTTTTTAATGTTAAAAAAATCTTACCGGATCTTAACCTCAGCTCAACCCCGGAAAAGCAAGTTCTTGGTGCTTGGCAGGAGACTTTATTAATAGAAGGAAAAGAATATCCCTTCGACTCCCATTCCGAAACGCTAATACTTGATGTAGTCGATACTATCAACAAACATCTCAAAAACCGCAATCTTGTTTTCGTTCAAATAATGCCGGACGATGATTACAGTTTTATACTTGTTAAGCTACCGGAAGTTAAAAGCTATCTGGAAAAAGGTTTTCTCGAAGTATAAATAGGCAAAAAATTACCCCACTAAGAGCGGGGTAAAAATCAAACAGATTCGGTACATTCAATTGATTTCAAAACTTCCAATAAATCGCATCGGAAAACAATCGCTTGATCATCATCGGTTTCGTTATATGGAACAGTAATTATCACAAACAACGCCTTATCACGAGGATCAAGAAACATGGGATTGATTTCAAATTCCTTAGTTTTCCAAGCAACCTTTGATCTCGACTCCAAAAGAGTCAGTAGCTTTTTCGTGTCAATATGGATCGTTTGGTCATATCCTGCTGCAAATATTAGGCACAATTCATTTTTATCGGCATATACAATCCCCCCGATATCGTTCATCATAAATACAGGATCGGTCATCCAACCTCCTTTTTCAATGTGATTTGCTAAAGAGATTCTATCACCTTCAGCTTTTCACTTCTGGTCATTTTCTTGATAGCTGCCTCCCTTTTCAGGGCTTCACTCCTACCGGACACTTTTTCTACCAACCTTAAGATTACCGGTGTTCTTCCCCTTGTGTATTTTGCCCCCTTACCCAAATTGTGAGTTTCCACTCTACTATTCACATCATCAGTGATGCCGGTATAAAAGGTACCATCGCTGCATTCGAGAATATAAACAAACCAGTCTTTCATTTAACGAGTATCTTCAGTTGCGGCGATGACAACGTCACTATTCCTCCCAAGGTTTTCCCTTGAATAAAATACTGATTTTGTCCCCGCCAAACCGATAGCATTTTTGAATAAAAACTCGTTAAAGAATCGCTATTTGAAGCGAACTCACTAAAATCTACTGCCCGATTATTAGTTAAATCATAAAGCCTGACTGACCCTGGCCCGTTTGTCAGCCATCCCTGCCAATAAACTTGAACACTTTTTCCATAAAGAGATGTGTCCAATGTAAAGTCTGTTCCTTGAATCTTTGTCCAATCAAAAGACGTTATATCACCTCCCGAAAGAGATACATATGAAGTTGTAGCCTTTTTTACAGAAGTTGCTGTGACACCGGTAATTTTTTCAAGTGTAGAAACTCTTGCTTCCAAAGAAGCCAATCTTTCTTCAACTGTTCTGGTGGTAGTATCGGAAAGTACTTCTGGCTTTGCGCTACGAACTATTCTTGATCCTTGCCACACAACAAGACTAAACACACCGGCCAAAACAACAATCCCCATGCCCTTTATAGCCATAAATCAGTCTATCACTTTCATCGGTCTGTGATTGAACAACTCTTACTTTTTGTTATCTGCGGTAATCATCTTCATCGCCTCTTGAACAGTTGTCATGAATTGAGCCGGGAAAATAATCGTTGAATTCTTTTCTACGGAAATTTCCGCCATTGTCTGAAGCGTTCTAAGCTGCAAGGCCACCGGATGTTCAGCCATAACATCAGCCGCCTCGGCCAATTTTTGAGCAGATTGAAATTCACCTTCAGCCGCAACAACCTTTGCCCTTCTCTCCCGCTCAGCTTCAGCTTCTTTTGCCATCGCTCTTTGCATATTATCCGGTAGAGCAATATCTTTTATTTCAACGGCCGTCACCTGAGCACCCCATGGTTCCGTATGAGTGTCAATTACTGCTTGAATTTGTTTATTGATTTCGGTTGTTTGTGATAAAAGCTGGTCTAGTGTGAACTGGCCGACAACATTACGGACAGTTGTCTGAGAAATTTGATTCACAGCAGAATAAACATCGTCGATAGCGATCACTGACTTCTTAGGGTCGACAATATGGTAATAAGCTACTGCCGCAATATCGATTGAAACGTTATCTTTAGTAATTATTTTTTGACTGGGAATACCCATCGTTATTGTCCGCAGTGTTGTTCTCCTCATTTGCTCCAAAAAAGGGATCAAAATAATAAGTCCTGGACCTCTCACTCCGGTACATCTTCCTAAGAAAAAGATTACCCCTCGTTCATATTCTTGAACAATTTTCAAACTGGCAAACAAAAGAATCAGCGCCAAAGCGATTAGTGGTATTTCCATATACTCAAATTATACTCCGATCAGATCTTCTCCACCTTAACTCCATCCGGATAATCTTCCACCCGATATCCTTTGTCTGCAATCTCGGCGCGGATAGCATCCGACTCTGCCCAATTTTTTGTTTTGCGGGCTTCTTCTCGTTGTGTCAGCAATTCTTTTATCTCCTCAGGAATACCCATATTTTTTTCGGGTTCAGTACCCAAATTTAATCCTAGAACTGAGTCCATTACCACAATTAAGTTTTTCTTGGCTTCATCGGAAATATTGCTTTTCATCATTTCCCAAACTATCGACAGAGCCAAGGCGGTATTTAAATCATCTTCCATGGCGGCTACAAATTTCTGGAAATATTCCACACCCTCACCGGACCAACCTTCCGCAGTGACAGGGACATCAGACAAATCAACCACCATTTTATTTAATTTTAGGAGCGACTTTTGAGCCCCCGCTAAACCTTCCCAGGTGAAGTTCATTTGTTTGTGATAATGAGTCGTCAGGAAATAATATCGCAGTGATAATGGCGAAAAACCTTTTTCTGCCAGGTCAGTCAATTTATACAAATTCCCCAAACTCTTACTCATTTTCTTTCCGTCTACCATCAAAAAAGTTGTATGAATCCAATACTTTACAAATGGTTTCTTGCCTGTCCCTGCTTCACTTTGCGCAATTTCATTGGGATGATGAATCGACAGATGATCTTCTCCCCCGGTATGAATATCAAATTGTTCACCTAAGTACTTCATACTCATCGCTGAACATTCAATGTGCCAACCCGGGAAGCCATCTCCCCAGGGACTTTCCCAATGCATTACATGGTCTTTATATTTCCCCACCCTTTTAAACCACAAAACAAAATCTGCCGGATGTTTCTTGAATTCTCCCACCTCCACCCCTTCACGAGATGCCACTGATTTTTCTTCAATTGTTTGGTTAAACATCTTTCCATAGTCGGCAAATTTCGTCACATCAAAGTAAACTGCTTCCGGTGTGTCATATCCGTAATCATTGGCAATAATCTTTTCAATCAAAGCAATCTGGTCGGCAATGTGGTCCGTCGCTTTACAGACAATTGTCGGCGGCAAAATATTTAGCTCCTTCATCACATTATTGAAATAATCTGTGTATTCCTTTGCTACTTCCCAAACTGTTTTCCCCGCCGCCACTGCTCCTTTTTCCATCTTGTCTTCACCGCTATCGGCGTCCGATGTTAAGTGTCCCACATCCGTTACGTTTTGGACATGCTTCACTTTTAGCTCCTCAATTATTTCCAAAGTTCTCCGCAAAATATCATCGGTCACATATTTCCTGCCATGTCCGATATGAGTGTAACCATAAACAGTTGGACCACATGCATACATTCCAATTTCACCTTTATGAATCGGCACTATCTCCTCAACATTCTTCGACAAGCTATTAAAAATCTTTAACATACCCAAATTGTATCAAAAAGCCCCGCCAAAGGCGGGGCATAAATCTTAATGATTAAATCCATTAATCATTGTGGAGATAGTAGCTCTAACATGTTCCAACGAATCCTTTTGGGCTATTTCATTTCCCAAGCAGCCACCGAGAGCTTCGTACAAATCCATCGTGTATGAGAAACCCAACCGAATTCCCTGGCTATAATACTTTTTCGATCCACTCGTGCGATACGAAAGACGAAAAAACAGAGATGCGTCTAAAAACTCATCTGTCGGCATAAAATCGTTTGCCTTGAACATCATTTCGGGAAGTTCGGTGGACGTATCAGACAAAACATCAACCATCTGTCCGCTAGCGATTTCGGTGCTGGCTTTGAGTCTGCGCTCACCAAAACGTAACCCGCTAATTACACCAAAGATAAAGGCGTTTCTGTCAGCCGGATGAAGATCACCCATAGTCCTTAATTCATTTCTTACTCGTACTACCAAATCAAAGACATCATGTGCCATACAACCTCCTTTGGAAAAGTTCTAAGATGGGTTAGTTTACCCTAGTCCAGTGATTATTTCAACCTATATAAGTCAACCTCCGATAGCAAACCGCACCTAGCTAGGCTATACTCAGCCTCATGAAAAGCTGGTTGGTCGTTGTTTTATCCGCAATCCTGATAACCATTTATATTTACCCGTCCGCTATTCGATATTCAAAAGATACACTACCGGATAACAACGATACCCGCCTCATTGCTTATATCATCGGCCAAGTCCAAGACAACATTATTCACCACCAGCCGCTATTTTACGGACGTTTCTTCGCCCCAGAGAAAAACACTCTCGCGTATTCCGATTTATTTTTAACCACTGCCATCATCACTCTCCCCGCCCAACTATTTACCTCCAATCCCATCATCATTTTCAATCTTGCTTTTATCATTAACTCGGTCCTAACCATTTGTTCAGCTTATCTCCTATTTTCCTATCTCTTCAAAGACCATTGGGTATCTGCCATCACAACACTCTTGCTTATTTTGTCAGGATTCCATCTCCATTATTACCCCCACATGCAGCTCTTTTCTCTTTGGCTGACTTGTCTCTCCATCTATTTTTTCCTCAGGTTTCAAAAAGATAACCATCCCATTTTTCTTTCCCTGTTCTTCCTGGTACTTACTGCTCAAATTGGTGAAAGTGTTTTCTCGGCATATTTAATATTTTTCTCCGCTTTTTTCCTTTTTATTACTGCTTCCAAGAAAGATTACAAATCAATTGTTCTTCGGTCGCTCCCTTTCCTTCCATTCTGGGCCCTTCTTGTATTTCCCTATCTCCAATTTCATTTCAGTTTTCCCGAAGCATCCAGGTCAATTCGCGACGCAGCTAACTTTTCTTTGGGACTGGAACAAATCTTCACCCTCTTCAATAGCTACACACTTATTATTATATTTATTTCTTCTTTCGCATTCGTCATTGCGAGGAGCAAAGCGACATGGCAATCCAGGAAAAATCAAATACTTCCCTGGTTATATATTTTTGTCTTTTCTCTAATCATGTCCCTTGGTCCGGTAGTAAAACTTCTCGGTAAAACCATCAAAATCTTTAGTCTGCCCATTCCACTGCCCTACACACTTTTTTATTATCTCTTCCCAGGTTTCACCGGCTTCCGAACTCCGAGCCGTTTTTCCAACATTATTCTTCTTTCAATGGTTATTATCATCGGATATTCTCTCCTGCCGTTTATAAATAAATTAAAAATAATAACCAAAATTGTTCTAACCCTTATTATCTTTGCCTTTCTCATTTTCGAAGCCGATCTTCCTCTCAAAGGATACCCCGTAAACATCAATATGAATCCTGTTTACGACCAAGTAAAAGCCCTTCCCCAAAGTGCTATTATTCTCGAGCTCCCGGTAAAACTTTGGAATATGCCGGACCACGAAATTGAATCAATCCGGTCTCTATATTCTCTCGAACATGGTCATCGTCGTTTTGGCGGCTTTTCCGGTTTTGATTCCAATAGTTGGGCCGATCTGGTCCAAAAAATCGATGCCAACGGACTAGACAAAGAAAATCTAACCAAACTTCATGCACTCGGAGTTACTCACGTTATTAACAACAACCAATTATTTCCTCTTCCCTGACTACTCTACCAATTTTCCTTTCTCCGTTGTTGTTTGCGACCGATTAATTAGCTTACTCACCCAAGATTCACGTTTTTGTTTCTTGACTGCACCTTCTTGCCTCTCTTGTTGTTTTTCCTCTGCCTTTTCTTGGGCAATCTTTTGATCAAGCTGTCTTTTCCTTTGCATATATTGTTCCAGCTCCCCTTTTACTTCACTAAACTGTCTTCTTTCAAGTGCCTTTCTTTCTTCTCTCTGTCTGGCAATTTGGTCCTGAGTTTGTCCTTTATCTTTTGCTGGAACTGCCGATCCTGGCGTATTCACCACTTGTTCAATTGTTTCCGAGGCAATATCCGCCGCTGCATTAGCCGTTCCTTTCACGACACCTTGTCCTAACTCAAACAAATTATCAGCGACACTCTTGGCAATACTGGGCATTACCTTCATTTTAACCCATGTCCGGCCTTTGGCGGAATAAAACCTCGAGGAACCATCTTTCCCTCATTAAAATGCCCTTGATTTCTCAAGGGCAAGGTGACTACAACAAATCGAGAGAAAAATTAATTCGCAGTACTTCTCCCAAAATGAACTGCTCGTTCGATTCGGGGGTCACATCAACAAAATTATTACCGATTTTGATCAAATAGGGCTTTTTATCCTCTATGGATTTATTCAACGACCGGGCGACGTAAGCTTCGTCAACCTCACCATCATTCCGCTTTATCAAACTCAATTTATCCACATTATCATCAAGAGTTCCATCCATTGACTCTCTTAATATCTTACAAACAATCTCGTCGATTGATTTTCCTGTTCTGGCCGATTCTTCGTTTAGCCAAGTAACAATTTCGTCACTCAGTTCAACTTCAATATCAACATATTCTTCTGCCATGGATATACCTCCTTTTAAATGAACTTAAGACTGCCAAATTATACAATACCCACGCGTTGTAACCGATTATGACCAAACTCCTACATCTCGCTTCTTCCCTCGAGCGCCCGTAAAAGTGTTTGGCCATCGGCATATTCCACATCAGCTCCCGTTGGCAATCCTCTACCGATTCTCGTTATTTTTATTCCCTCGTACATTCCCATATCTTTGATTTTCTGAGTGATATACATCGCTGTCGCCTCGCCTTCCATGTTTGGATTTGTGGCAATGATCATTTCCTTTATCTCACCCGTTTTCACACGAGCCAATAGCTGCGGAATTCGCAAATCGTTGGGGCCTATATTCGCCAATGGATTTATTACCCCACCCAACACATGGTAAACCCCCTTGAATCCATCCGCTCTCTCAAAAGCTAAAAGATCAAGCGCATTCTCTACTACACACACCTGTGACCTATCTCTATTTTCATCCTGACAAACCGGACAAAACTCTTCTTCGCCAACATTAAAACACAAGGCACAAAGCTTGGTATCTTTTTTCAAATTTTCCAAAGCCTGCGAAAACTTGGTTAATTTTTCCTGGGGTACATTCAAAAGATAATATGCCAGCCGTGCCGCAGATTTTGGCCCTACACCCGGAAGGGACTCAAAAGCGTCAATAACTTTTTGGACTGGTCTTATGCTTCTAATCACAGACTCTAATATACACGATGACACCGCCTCAAATACACACGGGCTTTGCTTTTTCATTATAGGCTTGATATAAGAGCTTGCTCGGCCCTCTTATATCTACGCCCATAGTTGCTTCCGCACTATGGGCTTGATATAATCTTCCAAAGTTCATTAAAATAAGGAGCGTCACTTGAGCGTACATATTCGTAAAACGAAATATCAAGTTGGTCTGGAAAACATAGCCCAAGCCAAAGAACTACTTGGTCAGCCTGAATTTTCTCAATTTTGTATGATCCATGCCGTCGGTATCTATGGCAACATTATTGAAATACGGCTTGGTCGTAAACAATCCCCTAAGCCAAAGCGTGGTCTGGCCAAGTTGTTCGCCCGAAAGGAAATTTGGGCCCCAACTATCGCTGTTTTCCACCTGGAAGAAAGCGAAAAAACCGACATCAAATCGTTACACCTTTTTGGAACCGAAGACGAAAACCATTTGGCAGTTAACTTTTTCAACCAACTTTTCGAAAATTGGTTGACACAAAATGAAACATCGTTGCTTGTTGTCAGTGCATCGATACTAACACCGGATGAAACCAACTTTTACTACGGAGATGATCCGAGAATTCTTCAGGAACAAGAGGAGCATAAATGCCCGTAAACATTCAATATTCCCCGAGCCAAATTACTGATCTAAACAAAACGCGTTTTGCAGATTATCTTAAGCATCTTTCTTCTGACTATGCTTACAATCTGTATCTTGATCATCTTTCGGGTTCGATAGTCCTGGATATCAAAACTCAACCAAAGACGGTTACAAACACCGAAAAAATATTCTTTGGACTGTTTACTAAAACTTCAACGGAAATTCATCAATTTACTCTCGCTCACGTTGAGTTCTTTCGTTATGATTCCGGTGAAGGATATGTTAACGGAACACGGGAACAAAACAAAGAACTAATTAATTTCATCAATATGCTTTCCAAAATCTGGATTGACATAAAAGGTAAGGTTAAAGAAATCGACGTGAACATCACTGCTACTCCTCCCGCCGATTTATTTCCAAATTAACCTGAAACAGACCCCACCATTTTGGTGGGGCTTTTTTTATAATAGGGTGTTATATCCAGCACATAATGACGAAGTAATTATGGGCGCCAGATATAAGAGGAAGCGCAGGCCGACATTTCGATAATAGTCATTATCGAAAGGAGGCCGAGCAAGCTCTTACATCCCTTTTGGCATGTTCGCCAAGATCTTTGATAGATCACCCATAGAATCCTTCATTTCTTCGGCCGAATACTTCTGGGCCCTAGTAATAGCCTCATTGATCACTTTGACAGCTTTGTTCATATTCTCTCCATCAATGGTCAATTCCTTGAGCTTTCCGTCTCCGGAAACTACAGCCTTTACATCGTTTTCTTCAACCTCAGTTTTGTGGTTCTGAATTTTCTTCTGCAAAATAGCTAACTTAGCTACGGCTGCACCTTGAGACCCAAATTGTTTGATTCCGTTGAACATATTTTTTCTTAACTTTTAACAAACCTATTGTATATCAAACAAGCTCTCTCCGAAATGTATACCATCATTCTGACATTCACTTTTACCTTCTTAAAACAAACCCGTCGCAGGCGGGTTTTTCATGCTAAATAACAGATTTTGATTATTCCGGAGTACATGTCCGATTGAAAAAATATCGCGCAAAGCCAAAAAGCCAGGATTCTTTGTACACAAAGAATTTTTGGCTGATAGAAAGGATGGTCCCGCCGCTGGGGCGGGAAGCATCCGGTTTTTTCAATGGATATGTACGAAAGGAATTAAGAAAAATCAACTCCCAAAGATCTTCTCCGCTGCATCCACAATTCCTTTATCCTCAATTACATCATTATTCACCGGTTCCACATTTATATCTTGAGGTTCGGCTTCGGTTCTTGCCGGACCTTTTTCTCCCAAAACACACTTGAAAGTCATCGGACCCCAAATTTTCGACATTTGTTCTTCAATTAATTTCTTCTTAACTTCCCGTTCCAACATATCTTGTTGGAATCTGGATGTTACCGACAAAGTAAGTGATTTTCCTTTAACATCCACAGGTGAAACTAACCGCAGCAAGCCGGCAAGCGATCCGCAGCTCCCGGACATCACATTCAAAAAATCCATCCACTCTGTTTTTATCCTATCAATACTCACCAAGGGACCATCATAATTCTGCACAACTACATTACTCTTAACTTCAACATTTTCCGTTTGGATCACACTTTCAAAACTATGAGTATTTATTTCGACTTTATTTTCTACTTGCCGGGCAGGCGCCTCAACTTTTGGGAGGGTAACCCTTCCTCCGCCATCGTCAATTGCTAAAGTTAATAAGGCAATCTCCAGGGGTAAAAGCGGCAATGGGGACACCTTTATTCTGTCTGTTGCTTCAATTAATTCATCAATTAGTTTCAATTCGTCTGCAACGGAAACTCCCCTCTCCAATCCGTCCTCTAAAGCGATCTTTACCTCACCTAATAGTGATGCTGCCAAAACCTGAGCTTTTATTCCCGACTTTTCCATCTCACCAAATATTTTTACAATCTTTCCCGACTCTCGATTTTTTGCCGCATCTAACAACTTTTTAATCGATACGCGTCCAACAATGCCCAAAACTTCCAATACCATTTCTGCGTCGATAGTTTTCTCATAAGCAGCCACCTGTTCAAGTAGTTTGTGTCCTTCTCTAAAACTACCATCCGTTGCACCGGCAATTTCCTGCAAGGCCTCTTCATCTATATCAATATTTTCTCCTTTTACAGCCTTCATCAGTGAACCAATAATTTCCTTATTGCTGGCCTTGGTAAAGTTCACTCGGGCACATCGGCTCATGATAGTTTCCGGAACCTTCTGTGCCTCTGTCGTGCATAAAATAAAAATGGCATGTTTGGGTGGCTCCTCCAAAGTCTTCAAAAGGGCATTAAACCCAGCTGTTGACACCATGTGCACTTCATCGATGATATAAACCTTTTTAGGCAGCTGTACAGGCGCCAGACGTACCTTCTCCCGCAGGTCGCGGATATCATCAACTAGACCGCTGCTGGCTGCGTCGATTTCAATTACGTCCACGCTACTTCCATTCGCGAGACTCACACAGGAAGGACACTTTCCGCAGGGCTCCTCAAGGTTGTCTTTCTTACCCTGGTTTCTCTCACAATTGACAACCTGAGCCAAGATTCTGGCTGTACTTGTTTTTCCCGACCCTCGCGGACCCACAAACAAATACGCATGGGATACTTTTCCGCTCTTTAATGTTGATTCCAAAGATTCACGGACAGATACAAGATCTAGCTCGCTAATTTTCTTTGGTCGGTACTTTTGATAAAAACTCACATTAACACCTTATGTTGTCCCCCTGACTCATGTCAACTACTAATAACCCCATCAAAACCACTCAGTTTTTCTCCGGACTATATCAAAATTTATTATAGTCAGTCCTCTTTAAAAATAATAAAAATACTCGATAAATAAAATTAGTTTCCCCCATCACTCTAATCTATTAATTTAATAAAAAAAGACCCTCATTACTGAGGGTCAAAATATTATTTATTCACTTACTACGCTCGTACATTCCAAATTCGTTCGTAACGAGGCATAAACTCACGATATAGTTCCTCGAAACGAAGGTGAAGCGTATCGCCGGTATCGAATCTGCGAACGTTGTCTCTATAAAAGTCCGAGGTGAAGTACTGCCATTGATACCAGAACATATAGAACTTCATTTTCTCGCGCAGTACAGGATTGCGCACTAAAAATGGAGTTTTGGAATCGTAATAGCGGTAATCTTCGGGACCGACAAACTGGAAGTACTTGTCCCAAAGTCCGGTTCCCCGGAATGGCATTAAAAAGTTTCCGCAAACCATCTCCGGCGCCAACTCCCGGAAACGCTCCATCAGCTTCGTATAGAAAGCTTCTCCCGCTTCTTTGCCGACAATTTCCAGAGGGTTGACGATGAATGACAGGTACATATATATCCCTGAATTCTTGAGATACGATGCCACCATATCCAAATTTCGGTTCTTGGCGTAGTCTTTCGTCGGGTCTTCCAACCCAAGACAAACCATATAAACCCCCTTCCGGACCATGTAATCAGCCTTTAGCTGCGATGTTATCGTGTTGGCCGAAGCAAAGAGATACAGCTTTGTTTCCGGCAATGCCTCGTGAATGATAGCCAGCCTCCGTTGCCAATCTGCCTGCATGGTAAAGTTCTCGTCACGGATGAAGCAAAACCGGGGCTTAAAAATCGCCAACGCTTGCGCTTCCTTTGTGACCAGGTCGATCGGCTTCGAAATTAATTTTGGGCACATGATCGGCGTGCAGCAGAAATCACAGGCGGGAGTTTGACTACACCCCAGGGAAGTATTAATCGAAACTACTACATCCTCGACTCTCTTGTCCGGAATAATTTGCTGATTCAGTTTATAAATATCGTAAAGATCACGACGAGGTAGACGATCGTAAGTGCAAATTCCATCGACGACCTGACCTTCCTGTGCAATCGTTACGTAGAAATTGTCACAAGGTCCGCGGACAACTTTCCACGCATGGCTTGTGAACTCTTCCGGAAAAGTGGTCGGCTGGTATCCACCCACGACAATCTTATTCTTATCGTGTTTGCCGGCCCAGATTACAAATTCGTCATAGCCGGAGATATAAACGGAACAAAGATAAAACAAAACGTCTTCGTCGTTATATAACCGGTTGATCGGATCGTATTCGACATTATCCCCGTCCGGCAAGACAGTCAGAATCGATGGTTCCAGGCCAAGTGCGGCATCCTGCCGCGGAAAGCTCATCCCAATCACCCGATTCTTCTTCCGCAACAAACTTAAATCCGAAAAATCAACAGGTTTCCATGTTTTTGTACCATACGGAACCATTTTAGCCTCCAAAATGAAAGATTATTTCAATGTTCTTACGGCCGGAATTATAATACTTTTAGACCTATAAGTCAAAATAGGTCGCAAAAAACCCGGGTAATAACCCGGGTGATACATCTTAAGGACAAACTTGAATCAAAATCGTCCTGATCAGTTTGTGGCCTGAGGATAGACGACGTTCGATGCGAATCTGGCGCTCAGATTCAAAAATAACGACTGTCTTATCTTTAACATCAAATGATAAGTTTTTCGAGGGGTCCAAATGGATCCTAATCAGGCTGCCGACCACCTCAAAATCATCGGACTTCAGACTGACGTCTTCAAGAGCCGCCAAGCTATGAATATACTGCGAATGCGAGGTGACGATATCAAATTTTTTTCCTTTTAACCGCTCAATAATTTCCTTCGCCGCGGTTTTTCCCGACTCGATATCCTTAACTTCCAACACGCAATTCCTCATCACAATTTTTTTTCGCATCATTCTCCTCATTAAAACTAGAGTCTTAAGGTTCAACAATCACCCATAGTATACCATAGGCACAAAATTTGATTAATCGTGGTGAATTCCCAACAAGTGTAACAATCCGTGACAAGCCAGAAACTCAATTTCCTCATCAACAATTCTGTTCCACTGCATCGCCTGTCTTTTGGCCTGCGGATAACAAACTACGATGTCCCCAAGATTGATCCCGTCAAAATCTTCAGGCATTTCCTCCCCTTCATGAAGCGGAAAGGACAAAACATCGGTAACCTTATCCTCCTTAAAATACTTTAATTCAAGTTCACGGATTTTTCTATCTCCAACAACAGACAAAGAAATTTTCACTACCCCATTGAACATCCCTTGTTCTTCAAGTGTTTTTAATAGGGCCGCCTTTACCCTCTTTCGGTCAAAAGAATACCTACTATCCGCTGCAATATTCAAATCAAGTTTTATCATTATCCATATTTTAAACCTTAAAAACCCTCTCCTTTACGAAAATTTGGCCATCACAATTTTGTTTATCATTCCCCCATCGGCTTTTCCTTTTAGTTTTCCCATCACGGCCCCCATCAATCTGCCACCGGTTAAGCCTGTTTCTTTCGCGATCTTAGCTACTTCGATCTCAACGTCCGCCTCAGCCATCATCGTGGGAAGATACTTTTCGATAATCGAAAGTTCATATTTTTCCTGATCAGCCCTGGCGGTTTCGCCTACTTTTTCGTAAATTTCAATCGCATCGTTGCGTTTTTTAGCTTCTTTACGAAGAACTCTGACCACTTCTTCATCGGGAAGCTCTCCCTGTTTGTAATCAACTTGAGCATAAGAAAGCTCAGATAAAATTAGTTTTAAGATTCCAACCAATTTTGAGTCTCCCGCCTTTTGGGCAGTTATAACTTCACTTTTAAGCTGTGCGTATAGCATTGATTATTATTTTACTTAGTAAACCCAGCTGCGCGTTTGTTACGACGACGAATCCTGGCCGAAGCTTTTCGGAGTTCAATCATCTTTATGTTGCGAACAGTTGAAGGTTTCTGGTAGCCGGTCATACCCAAAGACTTTACCCTTTCGAGTCCTGAATCCTCATAAGTGAGCTTTTTGAACTCAGAAATGAGCTGTTGAGTTGTTTGACCTTGTTTTTTTCTTGCAACGAGTGCCATGTAAAATGCACCTACCTTTCTATTTTGTTAGTTACTTTAATTGTCGTTTTTCAGCCTTTGGCTGAGCTATGTTGATCCACCCGGTTCGGTTTTTGAGCCTCCCAGAATATGAATATGTTCATGCTCAAAGTGGTTGTAGCCTGCACCATTATTTACTAGTTTGTACCCGGTTTTATCCAGTCCAAGCTCATGAACCACCTCAAAAACGACTGGCATCATTTTACCCCAGAACATACTACTTTGCCTAGTCCCACTTTCGGCCTTTTTTACATGATCCTTCGGCATAACCAGCACGTGCACAGGCGCCACGGGATACTTATTTTTGATAGCTATAAAATCGGCATTTTCCCAAATAATCTCCGCGGGCTCTTTCTTTTCCCCTATTTGGCAAAACAAACAGTTATTATTTCTCATTTGTTTTTGAAGTGATTGTTAACAACCAAGATTTAATTGACTCATATCTTGCCCACCTTCGAGAAACAAGTTCTGCCAACTCCTCTCGGGATCTGTTCCCCACATGGCCAAGTTCCACGAGGTCAAGAATTGGAGCTTGATAAGTGCCATCAGGGTGAACAATCAAATCACCGAACTCATCATTAGGCGGCAGAATATTATTATTCCAAGCCAAACTCAAAACCCTTTCAATTTCGGCTTTAACCTTTTCAGGTTCCAGACTTAAAAATATTTCCTCTTCCTTAGTCGCCTTTCTTCTAATACCATGGTCAATTTCACCTAAATACTTGACAAGCTTTTCTTGACCAAAAAATTCACTTCCATCGGCTGTCATGTCACCCATCACAATAACATTCGCATCAACTATTCTCATCGACGAAACAGTTGGGATTCCGATTTTTTTTAAAAATCGCCATTTTTCATAGTACCGGTGTGACGGATCCATATCGATTCTCTCATCTCCGAAACAATCCGCGGGCATACTTGGAAATATTTTTTTTAAGACAAGTTTTATTTCGTGTGATGCCTCACTTGTTTCTTCATTAATAACCTTAGCCGTAATTTTTTCTTTCGAGTTCATACCCGACAATTCGTCACCTGGTTTTCCGGTTACCTGAACCAAAAGCTGATCTGCGTACCCCTTTTTTAGTGCAAGATATTCTCCATTTTCAGATAATTCTTCCATTAGAATCTTTCTTCTTTATAAAAATATTAATAACCTCTTCTCATTTTACCCCTCGTCCTTTTTCGAGTCCAATAACGTTCTTGGGTCGTCCATTTTTCTAATCTCGGCCCAAATCTGTTCCCGTTGCCTACCCTCTAGCTGTACTTTGCCATTCACCACCACAGACAACGCATCCCTGTATCTCCGTGCCCTATCCGTTAAATCCGCAACGTCGGAAACTACCGCGATACCATCCAACAAATCCAAATCCAAACATTTTAAAGTTGGCACAATCCAAGCCGATCCTTCGCTTTTGTCCGTTTTTAAATTTTCAATAATCTCCTTGCTTGGTTTCTTTGGAGTGATTTTTATTTCTTCATCAACTTCTATGGATTTCTGATATGCCCAATCAACGGACCCAACTGCAGCAGTTTTTGATATGTCTAGGGGTTCTAAACTTGCTTTGTTTGGATTTCTGGCCCTAACATCAGACTCACTAACAATCGCCAAAGAATAAAATAATATTTTTGAAAAATCTTTTCCTCCGCGCATTCTTGTAAACATTTTCCTCACTTCTTTACTTACATCATTTCCGGCCCTAGCTCTATCCCACAGTGCTAAATAATTCATATGTTCCCGGACTAAGGTTGTCACCATCCACCTTGAATCCTCACCAACTGTATTATGGCTCATTCTCGAAAAAAACTCGGCGATAATCGGTCCAGCCGCCTTATCATGCTCATCGTAACCTTCAGAATTTTTTGGGTTGACTTTCCCCACGTCATGTAACATCGCAGAAAACATTATCGTGAGTTCAAGAACTTTCTTCTCCTTTTCGTTAATTCTTCCCAAAGATTCCTCTCTGTCCAAAATCAATTTCGCTGCGTTCATTGTCTCGAGTGTATGTCTCCATACGTCCCCTTCAGGATGCCACTCTTCATTCTGTTTTAAGTCAACAAGAGCAGCAATTTCCGGCCAATGTTTTTGTACATAACCAATATTTCGAATAAATTCCATTCCGGCTGATGGATCCACGGCCTGCAAAAGCATCTTCGTCACCTCACCGGTTAGCCTCTCCGCCGTAATTCCCTTTGTCCACTTCTCTGTCAAAACCTTTTTATTTATTGCGCTTCCCTCGGAAATTAAGATTCCGATTTCATCTTTTTCCAATTCCCCCAATCGTTTCTCAAATACAAACGTTTTTGTCTTCTTTGTAGATTCTTTAATTGGCTCCAATTCGCCGGCTCTTACCAAATCGGAACATAAGTTAGTTAATCCTTCATCAACCCCAAAACCAAATCTAGCGACGAACTGCATAACCCGCAATACTCTTAAAGGATCTTCTGCAAACGTTTGTAGATCGTTCGCTCTGATAGTCTTTGATTTAATGTCGCTAACCCCTCCATAGGGATCAAACAAAGTCTTGGTCAGCGGGTCATAGAGCATACTATTCATCGTCAAATCACGTCTACTGGCCGCATCCAACATTTTCATTGATGGTTTCGAATATATCTCAAATCCTTTGTGTCCCTCACCTGTCTTATTTTCTACTCGGGGAATTCCGGCCTCAAGTTGCAAATTTTTGCCCGGTATTTTGATTCTAATCACTCCAAAAGTGGCTCCATCGACAGTCACATTTTTATCTCCAAACTGTGTTTTCAAGAAATTCATTGCGTCGCCATAACCAATTCCATATATTTCCATGTCAAAATCCTTTGTTTGGACATCAAGCTCCGAATGCTCTTTTTTAATTACCGCATCCCTCACGCATCCGCCCTCGAGGAAACAACGTCCCCCAATTTTTTCAAAACCTTTCGCGATTGTTTCAACCTCTTCCGGGATATCACTAAACTCGAAATTTTCATATTTCTTGACATTATCAAACCCTCTATCAAGGTAACTCTCGATAACCCCTAAGCTACTTACGGAAACCAGCTTTGGTTTTTCCTGTTCGATCACTTATTGAATAATTTTATGACGTCCTTTACTGTTACTAAAAGCATTAATCCGATCAAGAATATCATTCCGGCAGTATTTACATACCCCTCAATTTTATTTTTTCTTCTCTTGCCGATAATTTTTTCAATCGCCAGAAATGCCACTCTTCCTCCGTCAAGAGCCGGAAAAGGAACCACATTAAGAATTGCTAAGTTTATTGATAAAATACCCATGAATTGCAAGACTGCCACCCAACCCACAGCATAAACCTGCTTACTCACTTGATAAATTCCAATCGGACCGGATACATCTTTTGGTAAACCCTTACCCGTAAACAAGTTATAAATTATCAACCACAAATTCCCCACAATTTCTTTTCCCCAACCCCACGCTTCCGACAAACCGACTTTCATTCCTCTAAAAGGCATTTGCCAAATGGGATACATTTTCATCTCCACATTTGATAAAGCCACCCCGAGTGCCCCTTGCCCTTCCGGAGGATTTAATCTGGGTGTAACCTTCACCATTTTTTCGGTTCCGTTTTTATCCAGTAAAGTGATCTCGATTTCTTTTCCCTTCAAGCTATCAACTTGTTTCACAAAATCATCAATTCCCGAAAATGCTACAGTAGTTTTTCCGGAAACAATTTTTTCTACTTGGCTTTCAACCGCAATACCGGCTTTATCGGCAGGTGAACCCTTAACCACATCTACAATAATTACTTTGTTCGTTGTAGTCGGAATACCAATATGTGTATAAACAATTCCAAAAACAAATACACCTAAAGCAAAATTCATTATCACACCGGCAAGTAGCACACATGCCCTCTGCCAAATTGGTTTATTAAAAAACGCCTCAGGTGAACTGGCCTGCTCCGCATTCTCCATGTCCTCACCATAAAGTTTTACAAATCCTCCCAAAGGTAGCCAATTCAAACTAAACAACGTCCCCTTTTTTGTAAATAACTTCTTGGCTCTCGGCGGCAAACCGATACCAAACTCCTCTACCCTCATCTTAAATAATTTCGCAAAAAAGAAATGCCCCAGCTCATGAATTAGAATCAAAACCGAAAGCATTAAAACAAAAACAATAAGTTGCATTACTAAATCATACCAAAATATCGGGGTTAAACCGCCATCACTTCTTCTTCCTTCTTCCTGCTCATCTCATCAATTTTTTCATTGATTTCCCCTGTTATCTTATCCAGCTGTTCTAGAAGCATATAGATATCGTCCTCGGAGACTTCTTTTCTTTCTTTTAAGGCATCTATCTTTTCTTTAACGTCTTGCCTGGCTTGTCGTACCATTACTTTTCCCGACTCGGTTTTTTGTTTTAGCAGCTTGACAAAATCTAGTCTACGTTCTTCGGTCAAAGCCGGAATCACAATTCTGATTATGTCGCCGGAAACTACCGGTGACAGTTTCATTTCACTATCGGCAATCGCTTTTTCGATATCGCGCATTAAACTTTTGTCAAAAGGAGAGACAATCAACATGTTTGGATCAGGAGCCGAGATCGTGGCAACTTCCATTAAGCGCATATAACCGCCGTAGGCCATCACACCCAAGTTTTCGATCAGGCTTGGTTTGGCTCTACCGACACGAACAGTTTCAAAATCCTCTTCCACGTTTGAAATCACCTTGGCAAACTTCTGACGCAATAACGTAATTAATTCATGTTCTATAACCATATAGTCCAATTGTACAACAAGAAGTTTTTAATCAGCCTTTTATTGGATCCCAGTCAGTTCGCTTCTCCTTCGCCAAACGATCCTCGGGATTTCCCAGCGGAAGCCCTTCACTTTTAATCTCATTCTCAGCTTCAGCAACGGAGGAGCTTCCACTTGTAATGGTTGTAATTCCCGCTTCGACTAATTTTGCATTTTTTTCCTTCTCCAGTCTTATTTTCTCTTCTTGATCCTTACGCCTTTCAGCAAGGTCATCTTTTAGTATCTTTGCATTTCCTTGTATAGTTTCAGAATATCCTTTTGATAGTGCATCTTGTCTCTTCTTCTTTTCTTCAGGGGTCTCGGCTACTACAGTTTGTATTTCCATACATGCACTTTACCACAGACTAGGCTAGGATCACAAAAAACCCGCTTTGAGGACGGGTTCTTTGCTTAAAAATCTATTTATTCGGTACCAAGTTTGAATCTGGCAAAGCGGATGATTCGGATATTTTCTCCGGTTTTACCAACCAGCTCTTTTACGAGTTGCTCGATGGTTTTTGACGCATCACGAATATATGGCTGAGCCAATAGTTCCTCAACGTCTTTAGGATTCATGGAAACTACTTGCATGGCAATTTCTTTGCAAAGGGTTTCAAACTCCGGGTTCTTGGCCACAAAGTCCGTTTCGCATGCCACCTCCACCATAGCGGCAGATGTTCCACCGGCATGGGTGTAGCAGTAAACTCTTCCGCTTAAAACATCACGATCGGATTTTTCTTCTGCTCTGGCCAAACCTTTGGCACGGATGAGTTCAACCGCTTTTTCCATGTTACCCTTGGCTTCTTCCAAAGCCTTCTTAGCATCCATTACTCCGGCGCCGGTCTTCTCTCTTAGTTCTTTGATTTGTTCCATCATATTATTTTGTAATATTTGTTAAATCTTTTCTTTGTTTCATACCAACCTCCAATGCCTTTCCAAAAGCTCCAATCACAATTTCTAGAGCCTTAGCCGAGTCATCATTCATAGGGACGATGTAATCGACCATATCCGGATTGGCATTTGAGTCTACTAAGCCGATCACCAAAGCGCCGCGGTTCTTGGCTTCTTTGACGGCGATTTTCTCTTTGTGAGTATCAATTGCCACGACCACCTCGGGAGCGTCTTTCATGGTAGCGATACCTCCGACAACTCTTTCCAAACGGGCAATTTCTTTATCAAACAAGACTTGTTCCTTTTTGGTGAATTTTTTAAGCTGTCCTTGGTCTCGTTTTAATTTCAATGAATTCAATCTATCCATGGTCTGCTTTACCTGTCTCCAGTTTGTGATCAGTCCGCCCATCCAGCGTTGAGTGATAAAAGGCACTCCCACTCTCTTGGCTTCAGCTTCGAGCATGGCCTTCGCTTGTCTTTTTGTTCCCACTAAAACAATTCTCTTTCCTTCCAAAGCAGCTTTTGTCAAAGCTTTGCAGGC
>CAISLM010000054.1 GCA_903886255.1 Candidatus Collierbacteria bacterium | reverse complement strand
GCTTGGTGTTGGTGGTGCAAATACTTCCGAGGAAGTTATATATGAGGCGTATAGCAGGGAGGGTGTGGGAATTTTAATAACGGCCGTAACCGATAACCACAATCGAACAGCCGCCGAGTTAAACGCGGTTTTGAATAGGCATGAAGCGAAATTAGGTGGACCGGGATCGGTTTCTTATATGAAATCAATAAATCCGATTCCAATGATAACTCTTGACCCTGAGACAAAAGCTAAAGTTGAAGAGCTTTTAGAAGCACTTTCCGACCTGGATGACGTCGTTGATGTCTGGTCGAATCTCGAATAAATTATGTCTAAAAGAACAAAGTTCGTTTTGGTTAGTACTTTAATTGCGTTTTTTCTATGGCTGACAGGTATTGCTCCGGTGGATTATAGATTTGGTCTTGTTTTGGCAGTTGCAGCTGTTTCCTATGTTTTATCGGTGTGGGTTTTGTTCGACGATCTAAAGGGTATCGAGTGGATTACTCTAATTATTCTTCCGATGATGTTTACTTTGGGAAGCGGATTATTCTCAAATTTTCTTCCAACTGCTTTTCCAGGAATGTTTGGGAGAACTTTCTCGGTTGAGACAGCACAACTTTTGGCAAGTATTTTTAAAATAATTTATTTCTTGTTATTTGGCCTCGGATTTTACGGGATAATGTTGATCGAGAATATATTTTCGGTGGCCTCGATCAGAACAATTCAGTTGTTTAGAGCGGCCCGATCGGTAAACTTTATTTTGACACTGGTAACTTCATTATTTTTCTTCACTGTGGCTTTAAGCCTTAAACTTGCCTTTTGGTGGGTAATTCCAATTTCCTTTGTAGTCAGCTTCGTTTTGGCTTACCCTAGCCTTTGGAGCGTGGATCTTAAAAATAATTTTGGCCCAGAGGTTTGGAGATACGCAATTTCTTCCAGCTGGATTGTTGCGATTATTTCCGGAGTACTCTGTTTTTGGCCGGTCAAGCCTTTTATGGGAGGATTGATTCTAACATCGAGCCTGTATGCGTTGTTTGGTATCCTGGAACAAAGGCTCTCCAATAGAGTGTATCTTGATAGTCTTTTGGAATACGGAATAACGATGATAATTATTATTGTGGTGGGATTCTTGACGACATCTTGGGTGGGATAATCTATTTGTACATTAGGATCAATTTCTAATTAATTAATATATTGCCAGGTTCAGTAAGAAGGGGAGAGGACCTATAATATATATCCTATAATAACTATCCTATAACTATCATCCTATAATAGTTTTCACGAAATAGGGAAGTTTTCACGAAATTTAGCAATCATGTGGATAACTTGCTAGGTGAGTGGGTTTGATACAGTAGTGAAAAGAATGCGAAAGTCCAGGCTGGCCCAGGCTGAGGTAGAGCGATGATAACGAATTAAATATTAATTAATGATTTTATTTGAATGATGCAGTTACGATAATCTTTGGGGAGTAGTAGTGATATATTCTTTCGCACTTCCCCGTTTTTGTTTCCCCCGGAGGGAGAAAAGAATGTTTTATGATACGTCGCACAATAATACTTTTGCGACGTAATCCAAAAAGGTGGGTTCAAAACGCTAGTTGTTCACCCACTGATTGTTTCCGTATATAATCCCGAATACTATTCGGTTTTGGATCCCCTTTGTGAGACTTTTGCCTATTCTTTTTGGCTTTGTGCCTGGTGAGCGCGTTTTGTGCTTAACCATATATAAACCCGAAAAGTTGAGGCTAAAGTGCCATGATTAACTACCCGCAAAATGTTCCAGAAGCCGTTTTAGAGGCATTGTACGGACGCTTGTTTTTGAGGTTTTGGGCTTGATTAAAGCAGAGTTTGTATAGACCGGTTGGTAATGTTGGTTGTGCCTAAAGTTCGGAAATGAATTGTATTTTGATTTATATTTCCCATCAAAGCTCTTGATAAAAATATTGAAATATATATTTTTTAAAAATTTGCTTAAGTGATAGAAATATTTTTATGAAGACAAATATATTTATGGAATATTTTTTATTAGCTGACTGATATTCGTCGATTTTTAGTTTGTTACATTATGGGTTATTAATGCATTTTCTTAGTTTTTGACTGTCTCTCCCCTCTTTGGTTGTTCCCTATTTTTTTCACGATGTGAAAAAAATACCCGCTAAATTGCGGGCATTTGAACTATTTCAGCATTGGCTTCAATTAGCTTTTTTAGGAGATAGTATCGTTTTTTGACGCCGAAACGCCTTAGTAGACCGCTACGGCTGTAAACAATGGTTTCAGAAAATATTGGCTTTGCCTTGATGAAGCGAAGCTGGTCTTCAGCGAGATCGATTTCCAGGCCATTGGGAAGCCTGTTCAAGAAGTGCTGGCTGTGGTTGGTCATTTTGCGACGTAATAATTGTCCACCGAAATAATCCTGAACAATAAGGGATGTAACAGCACATTGATTTAGAGAAGGACAGCGGGGATGCCATTTACCATAGGCAGTTTCGGCGCACCAGGAAAGCAAGAGTAGTTTT
>CAISLM010000053.1 GCA_903886255.1 Candidatus Collierbacteria bacterium | reverse complement strand
ATCGTTTAATGCAAAAGAAGGTGTCGCTGTCCAGCTGGAAAGATCATATTCAAAAGTACCATTTGATAATTTATTTGGTGAGTAAGCCGTAAAACCATCATTGGTATATGTCCCATCCATCATGAAACCATTCTTTCCATTTGCTCCACCAAGTAGGTTGGATGAATGTGGCATACTCCAGGCATTACCGGTTCCTGTCGCCAAAGCACCTGTACTGGCATTGGTAGGTAATGCGAATACCACATCCCAGCTGCCGGTAACGAGTGTTGGATCTTTTCCTGTGCCCCCGTTATATATCAAATTTATTTCATCACCATTACCGGCATCAGTACCATAAAGCCCATCGAAGAGTACTCGACGATATACTGTAAGTCCCTCAATGATAGCGTCTGTCCCGTATATAGGGAATGATCCCAAAAGCTGGACCGAATCCGGGCTCAATGAAGATATTACGCTAGTTCCGCCAAAAGTATGGGTATCCCCTACAGACAAAGATATATAATTCGTACCATCTAATGTGTTCTTAGTGTCCCATCGCATGGTAACCATATAGGTCGCCCCGGCCGTCCACGATGAAACGTCAACACCCACTACATCAGCACCATATGTAAAATTTAATTTGTTCTGATATACATCTTTTGTTAAACCAAAAGTTGAGTAATGTGAATGAAAAATATAATGATATTGGCCATCATTTCCATTCCATTCAGGAGTTATCCAAAGCACCACACTTCCTTGATTTGTATCTATATTCTGAGAAAAATTTCCGGAAATTTGATTGCCTCGACTGTACGATATTTGGTCTCCACTGCCTCCGCTTGTATATCCTTGCATCGGACCTTGTATCATCGGCCCCGCCGCAAATGGCCCAGCGCTATTTCTCTTGGCCACACTCGGTGTAAAAGTAGCCGATGCAGTTGCATAAGTAAAAGCTGCCGGACCCCAGTTGGCACTAAACAAAGCATTTTCAAAACTAGGATTCGTGATTAAGTTAGTCGTTCCTTCTTCAATAAAGACCCCCTGGTGACTTGCAAAACTCCCGTTTCCAACAGGGGAATCACTCACATATTGTGCACCTGCGATTGTTCCATCGTTTCCATTTCCTGACCCGTCCTTTGCTTTACCGGTAAACCGCGGATCATCGCCATTGTTATCAAAGTGATACAAAAGTTTAGTATGTGAATCAGGTTCAAACGGAGTCGTTGATGGCGTGAAGTTACCGGAATAACGGATATTATCCGAAATTCTCACTTCATCAATTAGTCCATGAAAATATTCACCGGCACCCGTTTGCCCTCCAACATACACCAAACTCTGGATAGAAGATCTAGACGCCGCTTTCGTTCCCTTGCTTACTCCATTTTGATACAAAGTAGCAACGCTATTACTTTTATCAAAAGTCAATGCAAAGTGGCTCCACTGACCAGTTGTGTCATTTATCGTCCAGCTTAAATTTTGTCCACCCACCCCGTCATTAACTGCATAATTCATCGTTGTTGAGTTGGGAAAATAGATTACATTCCACCCGCTTGATTGAGCACCCAATATCGCTTTGTAATTTCCATACGAACCGACATCCGGCTTTACCCAAAGCTCCGCAGTAAATAATGCACTACTACCATAAGTTGCAGGTACTGATGAAAAAGTAACTTTGTCATTCATTCCGTCAAATAACATTGCACTTCCCGTTGCATATCTTATTGCTCCCGTCGCTGTTGTTGGCGTTATTCCACCAACACAAGTTGTTGTGCCATTAAATGGACACACCAAAGTGGCATTTTTACTGCCAATTGAATAGGCCTGAGAAGTTCCCCCGGTTACCCAAGTTGGATCTGTTGTTTCGACACCGGTACTTGCTCCCAAAGTACCGGACTGTCCTATCCCAGTTATGTCATTTACCGCTTGCCCAGTTCCTTCATCCAAAGACCAATAGCCATTCAAATCGTTCCACAAAGTCGTCCCTTGTACCGGTCTCTGACTCATCACTTGTGAAATCTCGTTAAGAGACAAAGCTCTTTTCCAGATTCCTACTTCGTCCATTTGACCATTCAAATACGAACCCCTAGCGTAATCTCCCAAATTACTCCATTGAATAGCCGTAGTACATGCAGAATCCCAATTGGCGAAATTGCCATTACCGATTTCGACACCATCCCTAAAAATACTTACATATCCTGTCTTAGATACTGAAAAACCATAATAGTGCCATCCAGATTGAAAATAATTATATGCACGAAAAGATTGACCACCACTACAAGAGGAACCCAAAAAATACAATATTACATCTGACGTCGATGTTCCCCTAAAGTATGGTCCTCCATCTGAGGTCGAAATCGGAGCCATGTCATTAGAGGCAGAAGATTTGTTTAACCAAAATCCAATTGTAAATTCTTTCAACCCAGCAACGGGGTTTCTTTTTAAATCTACAAAGTCATTTGCCCCATCAAAGCTTAAATATTTTTCTTTCGGAAAACTTGGTGCTGTGGCATTCGTATTGTTGTAATACAAAGCATACGAAGCCGATGAAGAAGCATTTTTTAGATCTCCCTGTAAAGGAAACGCCACCTGTGTCGCAGTGGAAGTCGAAATTGTTGTTCCCGCCGCTGGAGTCATGGCCCTAGGCAATTCTGCAAAAGTTCCAGACTGAGTTGAATAAACGATTCTTAGGTCATCGCCGGTTGTCAAAAGCTTACCGGCATCTGCCAACTCTTTAGTGTTAACTGTAATCGTCATTGTTCCGCCGGCTGTTGCCGTCGCTCCGGAGATGTTTGTGAGGGTTAAATCTTTTTTCTTGGTGAAAGAGCCATTGAACCACGACGATGATGTAGCCAAACGCACCTCGGATGAAATGGCAAAGGTGGTTCCGCTTCCTGTGTCATAGCCTGTCGCTGCAAAAGAAAAATCAGCCGGCATCGTTTTGGTCGTTTCTGAGAGAGCTTTGATGGCCGGAATAATATATCCGGTGATTGCTAGATACGAACCAACCACAAACATCATCGAACCGAAGGCAATTGCAAACAGCTGGGTATAGTTTTTTGAGTGGATCGGTGCCGCTCGTTTTAGCCACCATTTTTTTATTCTTTTCCCGATGCGTGAAATCAAAGCCAGGGTAGACTTTTTTACTCTCAATCGAAGCGTCACAGTTCTCAATGCAGGCATAAGCAGGTTACGATAAAACCTTATCGCAGATTCAGTTTACGTGAATTTTTTACCATATGCAATAGGCATAAATACATCAAAAAATCTTGTGCCTAAGCAGACACGGGGAAACTGTTATAACAAAATTATCTAAACTTTTTGGGAATTGGGGGGGTACAATGTAAACATGGATACTAACGAAAAACAAAATTCAATAAATATTCATCCGGAAACAAAAAATCACCTTGTCGAAGACACTCCATGGAGAAGAATTTTAAAGGATCCCTGGGAAAATTTGGCCAGAACGTTTCCCGGGATAGAAAAACTCGATGGTTTCGATGAACTCAAAGAATGGTTCAACAAACAGGTTGAAAAGTTAGATAACTTTGAAGTTGAAACCATTCCCCTGGAAGAAACCCTTAATGTAGAAAGCTCCAATCAGGAGGGAAAATGGATTGCGGCCAGCCAATCCATCGCTCCGGAAACTAAGGGAAATGTGATGGAAATAAGAAGGCTAGACAGCAAGTTCTTTTCTGTTAAAGGCATAAGAGTTAATACGACTGACCCAATCACAGGAGAGAAAAAATCCGAATGGACCCAGTCAATTTTAGTCGGTGACGAAACGCCACTGACTCTAAAAATTTTTGGCGAAAAACAACCGGTTCCGGTCTATGGCATGATTATCTCCATCAAAGATTCCGATGGAAATTATCTTGTTTCTGTTGGCCAGGAACCAATGTCGGAAAACGAAAAGAACTGCACCATTAGGTTAGCTGTTCAAGCATCGGGGGCAAAGATCGCCAACACCATCACAGGTGCCAAAGGCGGTGATGCCGGATTGCTTGATCTATTAAAAGCTTATGACTGCAATAATATGGACGACCTACTTGAAAAGGCAAATGCGATCCTGCTTGAACCACCGGAAGATCTTGACAGAATTTATAAACACAATGTCATCGGAATCATGCCGGATGTTGACCAGGGATCTGAACTTCATCAGCGTTTAGTTGCCAGTGGAAAGAGAAAATGGGTCTCCAAAGCTCAATTCGACATGCTGGCTCTTAGTGGTCTAGCCAACTCTCACACTACGGGGTGTGTTGCCCAGGCAGAAAGATTTATCGAAATGAAAAAACAAGTTACCAAAGAACCAGGTCAAGAAATATCTTTTTCTCTCCCTATTTCTTCTTCATCAGTTCCGTCAACTGTTTAAAACTGCCTGCATTCATGTCTCTTTCTGACCTGATTATTTTATCCATCGGCACATATTTACCCCAATCAATTCCAAGCGCCGGATCCATCGGATTGACACCATATACAGCCGTTCCCGGAGTCCAGATATCATCTACCACATAGTTGTAATCTAATTTATCTGAAAGAGTTAAGATCGAATTGGCAATTCCCGGCTCGATAAAGACGGCTCCTCCTTGTATTTCTTTTCCGTCCGGAGTTTTACCATACCCCAAAAACACCATTTCCATTTTTCCAAAAGTCTTGGAACTCGGCCTACAATCCAAAAATACCGACACAGCAAATCCCGAAATGACAGTAACTAACTTCGCCCAAGGTTCCACATGCAGTCCACGAAGAGTCCCATATGTCGACATCGAGTGATTAACTTGTCTTCCCACAAAATTGTATCCTGTTAACATTTCAATCTCCGAAAATCTGGCCACTTCCCGGAAACTTCCCCGTTGATCACCATTTGTCTTCGTCAAAATATAACACAACCCCGGAATTGACAATTGGCGAACTTCGGCGGATAGAGCCGCCCTTGCCGCTGATTTTTCTTGAACAATTTTTTTAACCAAATTACTCAAAAAATTTATTCCTCCATCGAAATCTCTGTCTTCCATTTGCTCCGAAACTTGGTCTATTTCGTCCACGACCCAGGCAGGTAAATAAGCTAAATTAAATATTTCTCCTTTTATTCCCTCTTGGGTTTTCATCAATCTTTCGAATACAAGTTTGTCTTCATCATTTACTTTCATCAGTATCAATTTCCAAGTTTGTTCTGTTCCTCTATCTTCCACCGAAACATTCCAAGGTAGTCCACTAACTATATCAGGTCCCTGCAATCCACCCTTTTCTAAGGCTACCAAAACTTTCCGTTTAACCCCTTCATCGATATCGGTAAACTCTCTGCTAAACCAATACCGATGGGCTTCTTTCATCTCCGTCAACTCATATTTAACTTTTGTTTTCATTTTTTTATATACTCGATAAATTCCTCATAACTTAATGTCTTAGATTCTTCGTCGATCGGGATGCTGTGCAATGTATCCTCCGGAATGTGCAAACCAATTTCCGGGTCTTTCATGTTCAAGGTTATCTTGTTATCAAACTTGTTGTACTGTCTGTCTCCCACATTATGTGTCAAGGCAAATCCCCTTACCGGAATCCAGTAATCAACCACTCCCTCGGGAACCAACACCGATCTTCCCACTGATTTTTCATGGTCTCCTAAATAAAACTCACAGATCTTTCCCATATTGTCTCCCGGTCTCATATCAATTAAGCAATAATACACGGCCCCGGCCATCACCGTCACCAATTTTGAACGGCTTTCTTTGTGGCCGCCTCTTCCGATTCCTTCAGGTGACCAAATTGCATACATGCTTCTCGGTTCAAATTTATAGCCCAAAAAATATCCCAGTTCGGTAAAATCGGCCGTTTCCATCACAAACCCATCCGGCTCACTCAAGTATTTTGCCGGCGTAATTGTCACAGCGTTGGCAATTTTTAATGTCTTGTACTCTCTTGGACCGGAACTTTTACTTGGCATTTTTGTCAAAATCTCATTCCAAGAAGAAAATCTCATTCCTAATTTATTTTCGGTGGCTTTTGCGTTCAAACCACCACTCACCGGGTATCGCGCCGGATTTTTTTGTGTCTTCAAAAATTCCACTACCGATGAGGACTGTAAACCACTGGTATCTTCGCCCAAATTTTCCAAAGTTTTCTTGATAAGTTCGAATGGGGTGGTTGTATTTGAGGATACGTGGTAAACCCCTTTCAAATCTTTATTAATTATCTGATTCAACACTTCTGTTATTTCCTTAATATAGGTAATGGAAATCTGCTGATCATTAAATAACGGATACATCTTCCCCGAAACAAACCTCTTTACCGGGCCACGAATATAATCTGGCCTCTTATCAAACTCAAAAGTCACCGGGTAAATGATCCGCAAAATCGTACCGCCTCTTTGTCGAACCAGTTTTTCGGCTCTGTTTTTAGTCCAGCCATACCATGTCAAATCTTTTTCCGTGTCTGGTGGAGTGTCTTCCTCGGTATATGGTCCCGGAATCGCTGCGTTACCCGGGAATACCATGTCCGTTGATATCTGGATAATATTTTTCGACTTAAATGCGTCAAGAATTCGTTTCACCCCCTCAACGTTTATTTGCCAAGCAGCACCTTCTTTATCATCCTTTTGTAATTCTGCCTTACTCACATCGGTATAGGCGGCAAAATTGACTATCCAGTCCGGCTTATGTTGCTTTAAATAACTTTCTATTGTGGCTGAGTCCAACAAATCGAACTCCTTTGAGCTAGGAGTCAAAAAATCAAAATTCGGATTTTTATGAACAAAATGAGAGCCAACCAAGCCCAGAGAGCCTGTAACCAACACTTTTAGTTTTTTTGTCATATTCAAGGTATATTTTACCCTACTTTCCCCGACTAGAGCTCAAAATTCAGCTTCTCGTAATCTGCAACTATGGCTGCCGATAAGTTTTCTCGCTTAAAAATCTCCTCCGCTAGGCTCAAAACGTCCTTAAGGCTCACTGCCTCAATTGCCTCGAGCATTTCCTCCGGCGTATAGATCCTATCCCGGAAAAGCGTATCTTCCAAGGCCAAACCAAGTACCTCTTCTGGCTTGTCGAAATCCAAGGCAAATCTCCCCTTGAAACAATCCTTGGCTGTGGCTAGCTCTTCTTCTTTGATCGCCCACTTATTGGCACCAGCCAAGCCGAAGCTGATCTCTTCAATTAGCTTCATAGCCTCACCTAGCTTCCCCTTGGGCAGACCAGCCCCCACCATCAACATACCCACATCAGTGAACGCATCCGCCCCGGACCCGATCGCGTAGGCCCAGCCACGCTCCTCGCGCACTTCCTTCATCAGGCGCGACATCATTCCGTCTCCATAGATAATATTTAGTAGCTCCAAAGCAAATCTGCGCTCGTCGGTCATCGTTATTCCTCTAAACGCCAGGCAGACAGCCGCCTGTTCCACCTTACGGCTAACTAGCTTCACTCTCGGCCTATCCTGATCATTCCAAGCAAATTTATCTTTTTCCGGCAAGACTCTCTTGTCCTTTAACAAAGGAGCAAATTCCTTCTCAATCAAAGCCAGAATTTCTTTATCGGTGCCATAGTCTCCTACCACCCCTACAATGATATTGTCTCCGGTAAACCATTTCTCGAAATATTTCCGTAAATTAACGACTGTCATTGCCTTCAAGCTCTCCACTGTGCCTACGATGGGCCTGCCCATGTTTGTTTTGCCAAATAGTAGCTTCTCGCATTCCTCGGCCGCTTTGCTGTTTGGCCTGTCTTCGTACATATTTAATTCTTCGATGATCGTCCCTCGCTCTTTGTCAAAATGCTCCGGTGGCAATATTGGCTCGGTCACCATCTGACCCACAATTTGCGTCGCCAAAGCCACGTGACTTTTATCCATCTTCACCCAAAAACCCATTTCATTCTGCCCCGTATAGGCATTAAACGCCCCGCCGACGCTCTCCACAGCTTCATTAATGTCATACATTCCCGGAAATTTTTTAGTTCCTTTAAATACAAAATGTTCCAAAAAGTGTGCCGAGCCTGCCTCTTTATCTGTCTCTTCTCTTGATCCGGTGCCTACCATCGCCCGGATTGTCACTGACTCTCTCTCCTCGGGGACTAGAACTACCCGCAGCTTACCCAATGAATATTGTTTTGGTTTAAATCTCATGGATTTATTGTATCCCAAAACGATCTCTCCGCACTTGAAAACTAGCCCAAAACTAGCTACAATCCACCCCAACTGCACGTTTATTCAAAAAAGGAGTCCGCCATGCCTAACAAAAGTTTTAAGGAATTATTACTTACTGGGACAATTGTATTTGTGGTCATCCTGATATTTTTCGAATTCGTCGCATTGCTCCGTAACGGAATCGCCCCTTCAATCTTCCAACCTGGAGATGCCGTCAGGGTCGTCCTGAATGATACGGTGATCCGTTCCGGCAAGCCTTGCCGCCTCAATCTGGCCGGGTTTATTAGCCCCACCGGCCCCAATGGCCAAGCCAAATGGTACAACGCCAATCGTTGGCTATTCCCCACAGACAGGAATATCGCCGTCATTCTCAAAGTCGACGGCTCCACCGGCTGGAGATCAGAATCTGTTTTGATCAAAGAGCCGCCCGATCCCAAGCTTCTCCTTTGCCCCCAATAATCAAGCAGACACCCACCCGGGTGTCTTTTTTTGT
>CAISLM010000052.1 GCA_903886255.1 Candidatus Collierbacteria bacterium | reverse complement strand
ATCCTTTGGATTACACGTATAGCTGGAACAACTAGAACGTCCCTTTCGGGTTTTTAATTTTAAATGAATATGAATAAAGAAATAAAAAACACAATCAAATACTTCATCTATGCGAGAAAAAGCTCAGAATCTGAAGACAGACAGATAGAGTCTATCGATGACCAAATAAAAGAATTGAAAAAATTAGCAAAGGATAATAACTTGAACGTAATAGATATTTTGTCTGAATCAAAATCAGCAAAAAATCCTGATGGAAGAGTAGTGTTTAATCAGATGCTTGAACATATTCGTAACGGTGATGCTCAAGGAATTATCTGCTGGAAATTAAATCGTCTTGCTCGAAATCCGATTGATGGTGGAAAAATAAGCTGGATGCTACAACAAGGGACAATTCAACATATTCAGACTTATGGAAGAAGTTATTATCCAAATGATAACGTACTTATGATGGCAGTTGAGCTCGGTATGGCGAATCAATTTGTAAGAGATTTGAGTGTAGATACAAAAAGAGGTTTAAGGGCTAAAGCAGAGAGAGGTTGGTATCCAGGACTTGCCACGCTTGGCTATATTCATAACTCGCTTAAACTTAAAGGTGATAAAGAAATACTTACTGACTCAGAACGATTTCATTTGGTTCGTAAACTGTGGGACATGATGCTTACAGGTAAATATTCTCCTAATAAGATTTGGGAAATAGCTAAAGATGACTGGAAACTTACAAGTAGAAAGGGTAATAAGATAGCTCGCAATACAGTCTATAGAATCTTTAACGATACTTTTTACTACGGTGACTTTGAATATCCTAAAGGAAGTGGTATATGGAAAAATGGTAATCACCAACCAATGATTACGAAGGAAGAGTTTAATAAAGTGCAAATTTTACTCGGTAATAAAGCAACTCAAAGACCCAAGACTTACGATTTTGCATTTAGAGGACCAATAACCTGTGGTGAATGCGGTGCTTTAATTACAGCCGAAAATAAAACTAAAAAACAAAAGAATGGTAATGTTCATACCTATGTTTATTATCATTGTACTGGAAGAAAAAAAATTAGTTGTTCACAAGGTTCTATTGAAGAAGCTGAACTACAAAAACAAATTTCTAGTAAACTAAATGAAATTACACTACCTAATGATTTTTGTGAATGGGCACTGGATGTCCTTAAGACCAATAATATTGAAGAGGCTAATGGAAGAAACGAAATGATTAAAAGCCAACAAGCTGAATATAATAAAATTCTAAAGAAAATTGATAGTCTTGTTGAGATGCGTGCTGGTAAAGAAATAACGGATGAAGAATTTGCTAAAGGTAAAAACACTTACACTGAAGAAAAACATAGATTAGAAATGCTTATGAAAGATGTTGGGTTAAGAGCTGATAGCTGGTTAGATTTAGTTGATAAACAATTTGAGTTTGCAAAGACAGCTAAAGAAATTTTTGATAATACAATATCGCTTGAAGTAAAAAAAGATATCCTAATGTCTCTTGGTTCGAACCTCACATTGAAAGATAAAATAATCAATATTCACTTGGATAGACCATTATTACTCGTAAAAGAAGCTTCTACTGAGGTAAAAGCTATGCACGAGATGTTCGAACCTCTTAAACAAGGCTCTAACAATGAGGATATGAAGGTTTTGTACCTTCAAAATCCTATACTGCTCCGGAGACAGGGATCGAACCTGTGACCAATCGCTTAACAGGCGATTGCTCTACCGCTGAGCTACTCCGGAATATTCTTTTTTTAATTCTCGTATCTTCCTAATAGCTCT
>CAISLM010000051.1 GCA_903886255.1 Candidatus Collierbacteria bacterium | reverse complement strand
CATTGGTGCGCGACGCTCGGAACGAGAGAGTTATGGTGACCTATTTCCCCGTACCTTCAAAGGCTGGGAAAATGGTAACCGAACTGAAGCTCGCCCTGGTAAAGATGATGGCGGAACACGCACCGCAGTATTTGCTGCATACGCACGGATCATCAATTTGCTCTTGGCTGTACATTGCCGATGACGCTGTCGCATGTCAACCAATTACATTCTCGAAGGATCCGGAACAAAAACTCGATGTAGGCACGACTTATGTAAAAGAGGAGCCTATTTCCAGGATCTTGTTTATTCGACCGGCCGGAACAAAGAAATTGGCCTGTTGCGAGAACAAGTTTGAGATGAAAACCATCCCGGTTGTGGTCGACGGCAGACTTCTCGGTCATCGCCTTCTGATCGATGTGTTGGCTCCTCAGTATGAGGATGAGGCCAACAAGTTGGGGGAGCTCATTTCTGAACAATTAGATGTGACCCCAGAAATTTCTCTCAGCCAGATCGGTGGTTCTACTAGGTGTGAACCCGAAGAAAACCACTATTATGGTTATTGAAAGTGCATTAAAAAAGCCGCTCTTATGAGCGGCTTTTATTATGGTTACTTGGTATCAACGGGCGGAGTGATCTGGTGGATGCGATCCATCAGGCCCTTGTTTTTGTTTTCGTCGAAGTTTTCGACAAGCTTTTCGGCTGTCTCGATGCACATCTTGACGAAGGCAGTGTGTTCCAGCCAGAGTGCGCAGAGATCAGGCGTGGCGAGAGTATTAACGTCGAAGCGCCGGTAGAGGAAATCCCTACCCGCAACAGCCTTTTGGATCAGGTCGTTGATCTCGCGATTTATCGATTTGAGCTCTTGGTCGTCAGCGTGGAGGACAGGAAGATAATCCTCGACCTCTTTGGTGTAGCCTTTGATTTTGAAGATGCCGGCTGCAGTGTGCCAGGGATTGGTAAAGCTCAGCCGGCGCAGGGCTTCGTGAGCTTTGGAAATACGATCTGAGGTGAAACTGGGCAGTAGATGGGTATGATTAAGAGCGTAAAGAAGGCCGCCTGCTTCTTCTTTGGCTTCGTGGAAAATCCATTGACTGAAGACATCTTTGGCATCGGCGGGGAGAATACCCGAGTTAAATTTGACCATTTCGGTCATGCGGCGGAGGTGTTCATCCAGACCAACAGGCCAAAAGGCGGCGGTTCCATTCCAGGTGGCAGCCAGGTAGGCGGCCGGGACGATAACCGAATGAACCTGATTCAGCTCGTAGCCGGGGTTGACCATGAATGAGATCTGAGTGTCAGCCTGACGCCTTTGTATACTGTAGACGTTGTCGTCTTCCTTGAGCTCATCGGTAATCTTCCAAAGACTAGTGGAAACAGTCCTGGAAGTGGTGGCCGTAACGACATTCCTACCATAAAACTCAACCTTGGGAACAATATTAACGTTCATCTTTTCTCCTTAGTCTCCTGTGAGACCAGAATTTGATTTCTGCCCTGTGGCAGATCGATGTGTATTTTATTCTATGGGTTTTGTGCTGTCAATCGGAAAATAAAAAACCCTCCTTGTGGAGGGCTTTTGGGAAAATGTTTGGGATTTTGGTTTGTTTGGTGATTGTCTTATAGCTGTGTTAAAATACGTCTATGGGCATGATTTGCCATCACATTCAAATTTTGTATTAAGGAGACAATATGAATCTAGTTCCTCTTGTTTGTACCAAGTGTGGTGACAGCTTGGATTTTAAGAATTCGCTTATGTGTAAATGCCTTTCGTGCGGAACATCCCACATTCTGATCGGTTCGGGTATCGATAAAATTCAAACGCCTTATTCTTTTTACCCCGAACCTGCCTATCAAGAAGGAAAGATACAATTGAGCCTGAAAATGCGTTTAGTGAGAGCGTTTCGGGAGTCAAAAGTTTGGTTTGTGACAGATGAAGATAATTTTGATGATAGATATATGACGACCTCTGATTTCCGGGTTGAGTCTTATTATCGTGAAATTCGTGATGATCAACGGAACATAACCATTGGGATTCAGGGCGTGCGTACAATTGGGGATGAGGATAAGGGTTATCCTTGTGTATTAAAGATGGGTGAACTGGGAGTGTTGCCGGTATTGATTGGGGATGGAAAAGACGCAACTAAAGTGGGAGACCGGGTAATAATTCGAGTATTTGGTCGTCAATTTCAACCACAGGCACGATTACTTTCGGAATTGATTACTATTTGGTTTGAGACGGTTCCTGAGATGATTTTGGCGTCTTGTTGATAAAGTGAACATTATCAAAAAGCCCTCCTGGCGGAGGGCTTTCTTGTTTTTAGTTTTTGCTAAATTTTATTTTAACTCAACTTTGGCACCGGCCTCTTCAAGCTTTTTCTTGGCGGCTTCGGCGTCTTCTTTCTTGGCACCTTCAAGGATGGTGGCGGGGGCTTTTTCGACTAAGTTTTTGGCTTCCACCAAACCTAGATCGGATTTGAGCTCACGAACGGCCTTGATAACACCAATTTTGTTGGCACCGGCATCGGTGACGACAACGTCAAATTCGGTCTTTTCCTCAGCGGGAGCGGCTGCAGCGGCAGCGACACCGGCGACGGCGACTGGAGCGGCTGTGACACCGAATTTTTCTTCTAATGCTTTGACGAGTTCAGCGACTTCCAAAACGGAGAGTTCACTGACCTGGTCGACGAGTTTGGTTACTTTCTCGGACATGTTTTTTTATTATTTATTAATTACTAATTAATTAGGATAGCTTGTTTTTAAGTGCTTCTAGGCCGTAGACGAGGCGCTGCATAGGAGCATTGAGCTGACGGACAAGAGCTTGGGCGGGAGCTTGAAGCTGGGCCATGAGCTGTCCGAGGAGCTGTTCGTAGGAAGGAAGCTGGGAAAGAGTGGAGATGTCGGCGACAGTGATGACTTTGTCATCCATGACTCCGGTTTTGATCTTCAATTTTTCATGGTCTTCGGCAAATTTGGAGAGAATCTTGGCGGCGGAAACAGCGTCGGAGCCAAAAAGAACAGCGGTGGGGCCATTGAGGAAAGAATCCATAGCGTTGGCGAGCTCTGGGGACTTTTCTTTGAGGGCGAGGCGAAGAAGGTTGTTCTTGGTAACGATAAAAGACGAATCGGTTTTCTCGGCTTCGGTGCGGAGAATATTTTGTTCAGCCACGGTTAGACCGGCATATTCGGTTAAAATGATCGCTTTGGACTCGGCTAGAGCTTTAGTGATCTGGGCGAGCTGATGAACGTTTTTTTGGTTTGGCATTTTGTTTTTGTTTGTTTATACAGAAAAGGCTCCATTCCAAGAGAGCCATTAATTGGTTCTGCCAGGGGCTTAGTGATCGCCCTGGGTCTGGGAACTGTGGCTTATTATATATGAGGAAGGGGGAATTGCAAGAGGGTTGGGTGGGTGATTGACCTATAGACTCTGACCAGATATAATACAGGCTAATAAGTTGGCAGTTTGAAATTCAAATTTTATTTTGACTAAGGAGGCACAAATGAAAAGATTGACTGTTTTAATGGCTTTGATATTGTTTGTTTCGTGTTTGCTTTCAGCTTGCTCACCGGCAAAGTCCAATAGCGAAATCGTTTTCGTCAAAAATGGGACGAATTTTGATTGGTGGTCTTACCGCGATGGACTGGAAAAACCGATCAGTTGGTTAAATTCTGATCCAAATGTCCGGGCCGTGAGCACCTTGACGCAGATGAAAGATACCCGCTTTGTGGCCTTTATTGTCAGTGACTTCACGACGATCAATGACATCAATTATTTGGTGATTTTTAACCGGTCCGACTATGTCACTCCGGTGGCGATCACAAAGCTGGATCCAAAAACACAATATTTTACTTCCGATGCCCTGTTTACCGAGCAAGATATGCTTCCGCTGGTGGATAGGACGACTACTCCCGAGACAATTAACGTGTGGTCATTCGATATTGCCGGAGTACTGACAAAGGCTTGGAGTTTGGGACCGGAAAAGCATGGTGGTGTTGATACCAGTTGTGCCGGTTTCACCGGACCGGACCGCGTCTACTTGTCGCCGGACGGAACGAAGGCCCTTCATCGCTTCGAAACTGTGGCAACCGGAAGCCGATGCAAATTCGACGAGAATGGTGTGCTCGCGAATCCACTGGATATCAAAGTTTCGTGGCAGGTGGTGGATAAAACAGGCAAAGTTTTAAGCAGCGATGAAAAAACTATCAGCTACTGGCGCATGTATGAAGATTCCGGTTGGCCGATTGGCTGGTTGGATAGCCAAACATTTTTGTTTTCTTGGTTTGCGCCTAACGGCAATAAAACACGTCAATGTTTGACTTCGGTCAACGTTTATGACAAGACAAAAACCAAAGACTTGTACTGCGACGAAGATGTGCCGGCGGGGATTGATGGATTTGCAGTTTCTCCAAATGGTAAATATGTCGCATTTGTGCAGGATTACCATTTTTTGGTGGTGGTGGACGCTAAAACAGCCAATGTGGTTTATTCGAGCAAAAATCAGAACCAGGCCAGTTATGGTTATCCGTTTACATCCGGTTTAGCTTGGTCACCCGATAGCCGGTCGATTGCCTGGATGTTGGATAAGGATTCGGCGAATTTTACCGACTCGATATTTATAACGCAGATCGAAGGCACAAATAAGGGCCAGATTTCCAGCCAAAAACTGGAAGGCACCGATCCTACGTATACCTATCTCTGGCTTAAGTAAATTCAACACATTGTTAATCCCCTGCATCCTGCGGGGGATTTTTTATGGGTTTAGTCTATTTGTTTGACCTATAGACTCTAATCGGGTACAATACGGGATATAAAGTTTGTAAATTGAAATTCTAATATTTTTAGCCAAGGAGACAGTAATGAGTACAAAAAACCGATTGTTTGCCGTTGTTTTGATCTTGTCGATATTGCTCGCCGGATGTAATTTTTTCTCACCCAATCCTTCCGGGAAGCTCCTGATAGAAAACGGAGGTGATCAGTGGGGTGATGGCGGGTGGATGAAGACAGTAACCCTTAGTGGAAAGACCGAATCCGCGAAATCAATTGATTGCGAGTTTGGAGACAATCCGGTGGTATCGGTTGCGGGCAAGATCGCTGTTATTACAACCAATGCCTGCCATATCAAAGACCTCAGCGCTTTGACGATGCACGTAACGGTTTCAACCGGAAATGTTGCCAATTTTGAATCTATTCCGGTACCAAACGATGTTGTGAATGATTGTAAAGTTTCCGGCTGCCAAATGCCCTGGATGAACTGGTACGGCGAGAAGCTGCACGTCAATTATTTTTATGTGGACTCGAAAAAATCGGAAGCGCATATTGATGTGTATGAATTAACCGGAAACGAATTTTCGAAAATCATTGAACACTCATATTCCATGAATCTGTACGTAACATCCGTGGATAATTCCAATTTGAGCTTGAGTGGATCTAAGCTGATCTTGTTCCCGCAGATTGGCAGCCAATCCCTGTGGAGCGGAGTGTTCTATGTGTTAAGCAATGGGACTGTGCGTGAGTTTGGTGACAAAAACGATATTGTCGACAAGTTCACCTGGTCTCCGGATGAAGAAAATATTTTTTATGAGGCTGTTCCGGAAACTGCGCCTGCACACACACAGGAATACCTCAAAATGGTATCTGTCCAAAAAGTGACCGATCCTGTAATCGTCGCTAGTTGGGGAGGCTCGGTTGACAGTTTTGCTGTGGCTAAGGCAAGTTTTTCTCCGGATGGAACGAAAATGGCGGTGGCCTTTGAGTACCCGGATCAGAGCTACGCTTTCATGATCTATGAAGTAATGGGTCAGAAGACGAAGCTTGTTAATAAAATTGAGACTGGTATCAAGGGAGATTTTGTTTGGTCACCGGACAGCCAGTGGATCGCCTTTTGGGGAAAATATAAAGGTGTTTCCGGGGTTTACACTATTCGACCGGATGGATCTGATGTCCGGCTGGTGATGCCGAAAGATAATTCCGAGAATCCCTCTTTCCTCATGGGTTGGTTTAAGTAAAATGTTTATTCGCCTCGCATCTGCGGGGCGTTTTTTTATGTTAGAATACAGGCTCAAGTAACTTAACATATTTCATTCATGGAGGCAGAAATTGGGTCAACCGTCAGATGAAGTAGGTAAGATTGAACTTTCAAAATCGACTGTGATGCTTTGGAGTAATGTTTTATCCCGGCCAGGTTTAAGGGTAAACCATTCGACCGCCGAGAACAGTGGCGTCAAAGAGCTTTTGGATAAGGGGTTAATAAAGCTCGAAAAGGAAGATGATGTCTGGAGCAGGCTTTTTTTGGCTGACCAGCGGATGGCATTGAACCCGGCTGAAAAACGGCTAATGTTGATGCTTGTAGTTGTGGGGCAAATTAAAGTTAGCGATTTGATCCGGCAAATAAAGTCGACGAAAAAAGGTGATGGTTTTGATCACCCGCTGAGAGTTCTGAAACGTCTTATTGATTTGAATTTGGTTGAACTTACCGGTCCGGGGAATGGATATGTTCTTCCCCGCTATGAACTTTGTTAAATTTGATCACCCCGCCGAAAGGCGGGGTATTTTATTGGTTTTGTGTGGTACTTCTTCATAGTTTGACTTATTTTGTTTGACCTATATACGAGTGGGTGATAGAATACGGGATATTAGTTGGTACATTTAAAAACTAAAATTTTTGGCCAGGAGGTCAGATGGATAAACTTTTATTTGACGCATGGGTTAAGAGGAGTTCCGGCTTAAAACTGCCGGACTCAATTGCTCGATGCCAGCGGGTTTTTGAAACCGTACCCGGGATCGATCAGATTTTGGGAAAGGCGCTTTCCCGGGGAATGGATGCTTCCAGCATCCGGCCTTTGGTTGAAGCTGCGCTTCACCCCACCCCCAAAGCTTCTCAGGCTGCGGTAGCTGTTGTTCCTGTTCCAGTATCGGTTCAACCGGCACTGGCACGGACAGCTATTGCTGCTGCGCCGAAGGCAAAGGGTCCGTCCTTTTTCTCAAAATTGAAGAGTGTAATTCCTACTAAGAAGGCGAAGCCTGCTGTCTCGGGAACCGCTGTAGCGGCTACAAAGACGACAGCCAAAAAGCCTGTTATCGGCAAAAAGACGATCTGGATTGGATCCGGCGTTTTGGGTTTGATCTTGATCGTGGCCGTGCTTGCTTTGTTGGTTGGGCGCGGTTCACATGGTAGTTCCGGTACAGGATTTGCAGCCGATTCGACCATGTCTTCTACACCGACGTCCGAAACCTCGATCAATTCTGCCCCGGGTACGTCGATCAATTCTTCGGCACCGGCGACTTTGACTGCAGATCAAAAGTTCTGGGCGGATCTCCGTCTGGCTGATGTGCCTGAGCTGAGCCCCGGTAATTTAGGTGGCCAGTTGAATGCCAAGACCTCAGTCGGGATTTTCCTGATGTTTGCCCTGATCTTGTGGTCTCTTGGCGAAGGCTTTATCCGTAAAACAGGCCAGAATGGGTCGGTTTTCTTCACGATCATCGCCCTAATAGCCGGCTTGTTTACGTTGCCTGCACTGATCATCTTCTCCAACGTACAACCGGTCGGTTGGCTGGTGCTGGTACTCATTATCATAAGCGGCTTTTGGTACCTGACGATTTCAACGATCAAGTCGCAGTCAGATCTGTCACCGATCACGGTTGCCTTGGCACTTTTTACCGCCAGTTTGTTTTACGTTGGTAAGCTGGCTGTGGTGAAGGCGATCGGGAGCTTGTTTGGCGCTACCTGGGCCATATGGACACACGTAACCAGTGTCGGCGGCGTTCTCACGTTGCTGATGACCGGACGCGGCGGTGAAGCCATGCTGACCATCCTCATCCTTATATTGGGCCT
>CAISLM010000050.1 GCA_903886255.1 Candidatus Collierbacteria bacterium | reverse complement strand
TTGTTTTGACACCAGAAAGATCCTGCAAAAGTGTGCTTTTTACTGCTTCAATGGTTTCTTTATAATTATTGGCCATCGTACTAATGATAACAAAAACTCCCCTATTCGGGGAGTTTAAATAACAATTTTTAAGCTACCCGACTATTTTTTGTCACTAAATGAAACGATGTCTTTAAATGCATCGGGGAGGTTTACCGCCATAGCAGCTAAAACTTTTCGATTTAGCTTGATTTTTTTGTCGGAAAGCTTTTTTATGAATGCGCTGTATTTGGGAGCTTCAATCAGACTGGAAAGAGCTGCATTGATACGAGAAATCCAGGTGACTCTCATAGTCTGTTTTCTTTCTTTTCGGCCATTGTAGGCGTATTGTCCGGCGTGGATGGTTGCTTCCGAGGCCACTTTATACAAGTGGTTTCGGCTCATTCGGAAACCTTTGGCTAGGCTGAAAACTTTTTTGTGTCCTGCTCGGCGGACTGTACCGGTTTTAGTTCTTGGCATGGTTTAAATTCTTTGATTTTATAAATGAAGCATTTGCTTAATTTTGGTGGCGATTTTGCCTGTAACTTCCTTGTAGTGTCTATATCTGCGAATGAGTTTCTTACTCTTTTTTCTACGTAGGTGACGCATGTACGGACTACGACGTAAAACTTTACCTGTGCCGGTAATTTTGAATCGTTTCATGACAATTTTACGTGTCTTTTGCTTCATTTTTGACATAGTCTTTGAGTTATTTTTTTGGTTTTACTTGGGCAATGAGAAGCTTACCAAGAAATTTTGGTGCTTCGGCAACAGTCGAGACTTCGGCTAGGCCAGAAATGGCCTGGTTCATAATTTTTTCTCCGAACTCTTTCTTGGTGATTTGCCTTCCCTGGAATTTTACCACTAATTTGACCCTATCACCAGCCTTAAGAAACTTTTCTGCCTGCCTGACTTTAACACCTAGGTCGTTTTCAGCCATAAAAGGTTTCAAACGGATTTCCTTTGTTTCTTGACCTCCCTTATTGGTGCCGGCTTTATCCTTTTTGTCTTCCTGATATTTAAACTTTTGGAATTCAATGATTTTTACGATGGGGGGAACTGCTTTTTCGGTGATTTCGACAAGATCCACACCTAGAGCGGCCGCTCTTTCGAGAGCTTCTTTTGTGGACATGATACCAAGCTGTTTGTTATCTTCGTCGATAACTCTAACCTCAGGATAACGGATATTTTGATTGATTCGGTAATATTTACCCAATTTGTATTTATTGATTGATATGTGAGTATTTTACTACATATTTAGGTTCAGGGTGAGTTTGGCTATTTACGATGACTAATCATGATCGAAATGGTAAAATATCAGGGTTGGGCTCGTAGCTCAGTTGGCTAGAGCGCTGCATTGACATTGCAGAGGTCACTGGTTCGAGTCCAGTCGGGCCCACAACAAAATCTCACCCTAGTGGTGAGATTTTTTGTTATGGTTTTCCGACAAGACTCGAAAGCCGGAAGCGCGACCGGCGCTGAGGCAGGGTCTGAAGAAAATTCAGTAGAATTTTACTGAAGACCGAGTCCAATCTAATCCTATTTAATTCCTGAAAATTACAAACCGACGAGTCCAGTCGGGCCATATTTTACTGAAGACCGAGTCCATTAAAATTCAGGATTTATCTACCCTACAGACGTGGCGATACTGCGCTCGTTGTTTTGGGTGAAAGATGAACCTTTTGATTTGGCCATTCCCATGTAGTAACCGCGTTTTTTGGATCGACTTTGATACATCTCGAGCCAGCTATTGGCGCTATTTACCTTTAACCCGAAGAGGTGGATTATTTTTTGTAGATGTTCAAGATAGTTTTCGTGGTAAACGCCTGTTTCTACTACTGGGGTTTGAATAGCCTTAACAATGTTAATATCCAGCCTTTTGAGCTGCTTGCTAAGATCTTTAAGCTGTTCTCGGATATATTCAATTTTTTTCTCTGCTTGAAGCTCTTTTGAGGAAAATATTTTATTCCACTCTTGATTCCTCTG
>CAISLM010000049.1 GCA_903886255.1 Candidatus Collierbacteria bacterium | reverse complement strand
GTTTTGGCTCCGAACTGTAAAAGTTTTTTGATAGCCTCACCGGTTTTTTGCTTTGAATTGGCCTCCAGGTATTTTCCAAACTTTATAAAACCGATGACAATGATAACAACATCAAAGTAAGTAGTTTCCGGTAGCTGGAGATTGGCGGCAATTGAAGGAAAAAGAAAAACGGCAGATGAATAAATAAATGCTACCAAACTGCCGATACCGATAAGTGTATCCATGTTGGCAACATGTGTTTTGGCGAAACGGGGAATGGCCGACAAAAATTCACGTCCAAATCCAAAAAGAGTGATGGCTGCAAAAACAAAGGCGAAGGAATTAAAGGTGGTCATGGGAATGGGGAGGGGAAGGATCATGAGAACGAAAAAAATCAAAGATACGGGGAAAAGATAAGTGACCTGTTTTTTTAGAGTCATCAGATGGCCGTTAAGTTTGGAATTGTCTTCCGGAGTTGTGTTTATCTTTAGGCTATAGCCAAATTTGGAAACATTTTTATTGATTGTCTCTAAGGAAACTATTGATTGATCGAATTCAATGTTGGCTTTTTCGGTAGCAAGGTTGACCTGCGAGTGAATCACACCGGGAGTTTTTTCGATGGCGCGATTGACTATGTTGGCGCAACTGGCGCAGTCCATACCTTCAACCGGAACAGTTATTTTCTGCTTCATATATATTAAATCTTACAGTTTTTCTTAAATTGTTTCAGACAACCGGAAGCGCAAAAGTATTCGATGCCTGCTTTAGTTTTTAATGAAAAAGCAGCGGTTTTTTTGCTGAGCTTCATACCACAGATGGGATCAGTGAATGAGGGAACGATGTCCGCTAGGGGGTCGGTGAGCTCTTTTTTTATTTTGGTATTTGCTTGCTGGCCAATAAGGACCTCTCTGATTAGGTCGCAGGCGATGATGATCTTTGGGTCGGTAAGTTGATAGAAAATTTGCTTACCCTTTTTGTGAGATGTAACGACGCCATGTTCACGGAGAATCTGAAGATGCTGGCTGAGATTTGCTTGGGGAAGATCAAGCATCGTTTGAATATCGGTGACGGAAAGAGCGCGATCGCGGAGTAGATGAATGATTTCAAGCCTCTTGGGGTGAGCCAGACTTTTTAGAAAGTCGGTATGAAGTTTAAAAACCTGTTTATACATATTCGATTATTCGAATATATACTCCGATGAATTTATTGTCAAGCTATGATTTTGTGACAAAGGGATACATATTGTGTATTATTAATTACAGAACATATTAACAAATGGGAGGGGGTGAGTATGTATGATGTTACATAAAACGGCAAAAATACTCGTGATCATCGGTGCGCTTAATTGGGGATTAGTGGGATTTTTTAACTATAACCTGGTGAGTGCAATTTTTGGTTCGATGATGTGGCTGGAGAGATTTATCTATATGCTGGTCGGTTTGTCAGGATTGGTGATTGCTTTTTCACACGGCCAATATTGCATGATGTGCAACGGAATGGGGATGAAAGAAGGAATGAATATGGATATGAAAATGGAAATGAAAGCGAAGTCGAAATCAAGAAGGAAATCAAAAAGGTAAGTTCGTAGTATCTTAAAAAATAAGAGCTCGTTGAAGGGCTCTTATTTTTTGGGAAGGAGTAATGCTAGAATTTGGTTATGACAGAAAAAGACAAAAGAGAGCCGGTGGACTTTAACTCGGTTTATTTTGAGATAACATCCAGGGTAAGTATGTTGGGAGCGGTAGAAAATATAGATGACTGGAAAAAGGCGTACCCTGACGTTCCTTTTGAGAACGTGGACGATATGTTCACGGGGAAAGAAATTGATTGGGAGAAAAGGAATCCAGAAGAAAGAGCCTTCTATGTGGCATATATGAAAGATCCACAAGCAACGGAGGTTGACTATGTGATGGATGTTGATGGAACGCAATTGCGAAGACGAATCGATGATCCCGAGAAAATATGGTATCTATGGATGGACGGCTGTTTAACCGGAGAGAAGGAGCTGGACGAGGAGGCAATTAGAACTTTACTTTGGTATGTAGACGACAGCGAATTGGCAAGAAGGTTTATCGCCGATATGGACTTGGACGACGTGAGACTCTTGAGGCTCGATGCCGATGTGGCGCCTCTTTGAAGACGAAAAGAACTCATTGCTGAGTTCTTTACGGAGTACCTATTTACATAAGACTCTAACTTAATTATTGCTAATCAAGCTAATCTTATTGTAGTAATTATTACATATAGTGTCAAGAGTTTGTTTTGACCTCGATGAAGAAGTTTTTTAAATTTGATATTTGCCAGATTAGAATGGTGTTTAAGGCGAGAATGATTACAAAAATTAGAATTAAGCTGCTTCCTCCCAAGAATATTCCTCCCATGATGGCAACAATGCTGGCTCCACAAATAGTAACAATGTTGTCCATGGCAACGCCGACAATGGCGTCACCAATTCTGCCATTGGGGTTTACAGAAAAATTATGAACAACAAGGATCTCTCCCAGGCAACCAATGACTCCTGCCATAACCCCTGCGATAACAAACGGCATTCCGGTAACTTGACAGATTATTTCGATTGCCTTGACCATACTTTCGGCAGCAAACAAAATTGAAATACCGGAGACAATCAAGCTAATCCAAATAATAATCATTTTGTGGTGACGATAATAATTTTCTTCTTCTTCAACTATTTCTTCGCCGCCGACGGCACGTTTTGATTTTCTAAAAAGATAGAGAGTGGTAACGGATGCAATAAGGATAAATACGCCTGCTGGCTTAATTAGCTGATAGAGATCTTCTTGAGTACCGGAAGGTGGATTAGCAACTTTTCCAAATATTACCATGACAACGGCGACAAAAAGAGTGAGCAGTGTTAGGGCGACTAAAATATTGTTTGCCGTATCTATTTCTTCTAGCAATGGCTTTTTTCGGTGGTCTTTCATTGGGGAGAGTAAGCCAACCTTGTTAAGCAATGGAAACATAAGGACTGTTTTTTGTTTTGTATTGGCGAGGTTTTGACGAAAGATACACCAGGCGGCATGGCCGACATTGTAAATATTTGAGCCGAAAGTGGTGGAGGCTGCAATAACGGCATAGTTGATTGCACGCGTCATGTCGGTTTTTTGTAAACCGAGGCTGACTACTGCGGCGGTGACTCCCAGGATCATGTCGGGGAAGGCTGTGCCCAAAGATTGAAGAAGACCGCCGGCAGTTTTGGTTTTTTCGCTAAGTATTTCTGTAGTTTCCTCGATTATTTCAGCGGAGTTTCTCAAGATATAGAACGCACCAACTCCAAGAACAGCGAGGCTGGTGATAAAAAGAACAACGGGATGACTGTATGTATCGAAGATGATAGTACTGAGGTGTCGGATTAAGAAAGCGACCACCAGAAGGAGAGTGAGATTAATAAAGTGTTTTACGAGAGGCTTGGCCATGATCAATTTTAGCAACAAATAGTGTACAAAAAAAGGAGCCTCCTTGCGGAGGTTCCTTTTGCTTACAACCTGCATTGTAGAGCTAATTTATTTGTAACATATGTTACAAATGTTGTCAAGAGGAGTGT
>CAISLM010000048.1 GCA_903886255.1 Candidatus Collierbacteria bacterium | reverse complement strand
TATTAATTATTTTGGAGATGGTGGCATATACACCAATTTTTGGAGCTAGATTTAGAACTACCAGTATTCAAGCACCGGAATTTGTAAATTGGCTAATGAAAAATAATGATGGCTCAAGAATTTTTTCTACGGATGGATATTTGTATCCCGATTACGCAAGTTATTTTGGCTTAAACGACATAAGAGATCTTGATGCCCTATGGCCAAAAAACTATTATGAATACTTGAAAAAATATATCCAACCGGATTTGGATATGGCATGGCTCAGATTTTCTTCGATAAAAGATACCCCCCTGCAAAGAGAAGCCAAAATTTTAAACAATGATTATTTTGATCTTCTGGGAGTGAAATATATTATTTCGGGCACTGTGATTAATTCACCTCAGCTGGAACTTGAATATGATAAAGAAGTAAAAATATATCTAAATAAAAATGCCGTCGATCGATTGAGGTTTGTTTCGACTGTATTATGTAATTCAAAGCCGGGAGAAAAAATATCGATTAAAGATGCTGCCGAAGTTGACGGCACAAATTGTACCGATAAAAGTTATCCGAAGGGTCTGATTAGCAAAGTGAGTTTCGGCGAAAATTCCATAACAGCTGCCTATTCGGCAACAGAATCAGGATTTTTGGTATTGACCGATACATACTATCCGGGTTGGCGGGCAACCATTGCCGGAAAACAATTAAGCATCGTAGAAGTTGATGGGGTTTTCAGAGGTGTAGAAGTGCCCAAGGGAGATAATATTATCCGATTTGAATATAAACCAAATAGTTTTGACCTGGGACTGAAAATTTCAATTGCGGGACTAGCCGGGACGATTCTGCTATTATTCTATGGTGCAAAAAAAAGTAAGGATGACTAAGCTTTCAATAATTATTCCCGTTTATAACGAGGCAGGGACAGTTGGTCAACTATTGGACAATGTAAATAAAGTTAGTTTGCCGGGAATTGAAAAAGAAATAATTATCATTGAGGATAACAGTCGTGATGGTTCCAGAAGAATAGTCAAGGCTTTTGCCAAAAATCACAAAGGCGTGTCGCTTATTCTAAGATCAAAAGGTTTGGGCAAGGGATCAGCCGTGATTGAAGGATTTAAAAAAATAACCGGTCAAATAGTTCTAATTCAAGATGCCGACTTGGAATATGATGTCGCCGATTATTCAAAGCTGCTCAAACCAATTCTGGAAAATAAAACGGATTTTGTTTTGGGTTCCAGACACATGAGAAAAGACGGAGAAATCAATTGGTCGATACGAAAATTTAAAGGAAAAGATAGATTAACGGCATACTTAATGAATATCGGAGGGGGTTTGTTTCATAAATTTTTTAACTTAGTGTATGGGGTAAATTTAACGGACCCTACTACAATGTATAAAGTTTTCCGCTCAAAATTACTAAAAGAGGTACATTTTGAAGGAAGGTTCTTCGAGCTAGACTGGGAAATAGTAAGTAAGTTTATTAGAAAAGGACATCCCCCGATAGAAGTCCCAGTTAAATACGAATCTCGAGGTTTTGCCGAGGGGAAAAAGGTAAATTTTTTCCGCGATGTTTATCGATGGCTGATTATGATCATAAAGGTCAGACTGCTACCCATATCGGACCTCTAAGAATTATTTGTAGAGAAGAATTGGTCCAAGGAGATATAAGGTTACCGACTCAGTAGTCCCCTGCTGGTCATCACGGACAATGGTGGCATTCATCGACCAAGGTTTGTTATTGAGGTTGAAAGTCAGAACACCATTTTTATCTGTGTAAGTTAGAGATTGGTAATTTTGACCATCGTAAATAGCAGCGCTAGTCACTCCTGGCTGATTGATAGTAAGGTTACCGACAATATTATTTCCCGTTGCGGAAGAAATCACGACCGGATATAGAAGAATTTCTTTACTGTTGGTTTTCGGAAGCCCGAAGGAATTCAACATAATCAAATTATCTTTGCTGGTAGCTTTAGAGGGGGTGAAGGTAACTTTTCCATCAGGAAGATTGTTCTGACCGGTAATAAAGACAAAATCTCCTTTTAAGACATGGGTAACTGCTTGATCACCAAAATTAAGCTTAAGTTTCATAGTTCCGGATTTAAGATCTGTGTCGAAAGTACACTTGCCCCCAGTGGAACAACTTCCCAGAACAATGGCTTTTATGTAAGGGTTGGAAATCGGCGTTTCTAGCGTGGCCATTGCCCCCTTGAGTAGATCACCTGATTGATACTCGAGATCGAGTGAAGCTGTTTTGGCTTTATCGGCATTGATAGCAACGAATGTAAATAGTTTGTTTGTGGGATGAGGAACTAGAACTGTAAAGGGCCTTTGGTCTAGTGCAAGCTCATTGACTAATAATTTTGTGCCTACATTCTGGGCAGCTGTTTGAGTAGTCGTAGCTTTTTTTGCACCACAAGCCGAGAGTAAAACTGCAAATGCCAGAACGGGTAAAAGATATTTTATTTTCATAGACTGTTTATTATCGCAATATTTTACTATTGCCGTCAAGTTTTCTACCTTATTTGAGGTCCAATTAGCTTTTTACTCATGATCGATTCGAAATAGTTTGTGAGCTTGGCGGTCTCGGGTAACTTTGGAAGCGGGTAACCAAGATGTCGCAGAATGAATAAACCGAATTTCCTTCCCAGGATATTTGTTTCGCTTTGAGAATGTGATTTCTCAAGTGCATCCAGAAATGATTTTGTTGAGTGGAAGATTTCTTCGTCTTCTACCTCAACCGGGAGGGTATTGATTAATATTTCCGTGATTGTAAGACCTAAACCAACTTTAGAAAAATCTTTTTTGATTCCGGGGTAATAAGAAATTGATTCTACTTGTTCTATAAAACGAGGATAATCTCCCCTACTGCTTTGGAATTTTATTAAGTTAAATAGATCTAAATGCGGAGCCTTTTTTGAATTTAGCCTCCTCGCGCCTCTGGCTATAAAATCCTGAAGTCCGTAGTTTTGGGTAATTACCGAAATATATTTATCTGCCTCACCCGAATCCACCGACCTAACAACAATTCCGATATCGGAGAATGATGGTCTCATCTTTTAGTTTAGAACCACTTCTTTGTCCTGGTTTAAATCAATTTCGGTTTGATTGCCGTTGAAAATAGTTGTGTACTTGATTGTCGGAGTGCCGGGTTGCTTCTGGATAAGAAGCTTATATGGAGCCAAATTCAATTGTGGAAGAGTGTACTTAAAGACAATCTTGCTCTGACTTTCGGGACGCATAGTGAAGAAAGCTTCGAAAACAGTCTTGCCCAGATCTTCGGAAATGGTTTCTTTGACTTCCGAACCGACCACGGAAACGAGCTGACTTCCAAGCGGAACATAAACACGAATGTAATCTCTATATGTCCCATTGAGACATAATTGACCGGCTTCCAAATTGCAATTACTACCCTTATAAGGGTTGTTGTAACTTATGGTCAAGGTCTTGGTTACTGTTCCATTGGATGAATCAATTTCCTGTTCAACAGAACGAGTGATAAACATATCAGTTTTTGCGCCACCCAAATTCGCATCGTTGATATGAAGGTAATCAAAGCTATATGGATTTGTAATTCTGCCGGCGGCATTAAAGTCTTCAGCGATCTTTTGGGTACTGGAATCAAAGAAGTAGAAAAGGAGGTGTTTTTCGTTGATTGAGCTTAGAACAACATTAAGTAGTTGCGGCCATAATCGCTTCGGACTACCCATGGCGTTTTGCATCATTGAATTCATTAGAGGTCCTAGCACTGCCTTGCGACCGGTTTTGATTGTATCTGTGGGACGATCGGAAATCTCTTCTAGAGCATAGACAACTTGAGGACAGTTACAGTGGGCATCTACGTTAGCGCTGAAGTTTCCCCAGCCGCTAACTCCGATGGGACCGATGATTTTGAGGATTTCGACCGGAAGCTGTGTATCCACAGCAATGATACCATCCGGGTGAGGCAAATTTGGAATAGTACCATAATATTTGGTAAAGAGATCCATCGAGACTTTGAAATCGGGGGACATATTGGCATTGCGTAAATTTAAATACGGCTCATTGAGATAGGTTTTTATCGCGGCCGGGGCGGGAACTTTTTGGGTGAATCTTGCATCGAGATCATAGATATCATAAGAAGAAAGAAGATTGATTTTTCCTTTTGTGACTTTTAAAAATGCGTAGGCAGTCATAAAACCACCTGTTGGTCTTAGTTCAGCGTCGTTTTGGAACAGAACCATATATGTTTTTGGGTTAGGGTTACCCAAAAGATCAGGAAGAAGTTTTATTAATGGCTTTGCCTGCGTTAATAGTTGAGCTGATTCCGATACTGTTGTTTTAACTTCGGTTATTTTGCTGCGGACATTTTTTCCGGCAATTTTTTCGGGGTAATGGTTAGCATTGATTTGATCAAGCTCTTTTTGTGCATCCGCCATGTCGGCGCCAATTTTGTCCAGATCAGGGCTAATCATGTCTAAGGTTTGAGCCATGAAAACTATTCTGTCTTCGATTGATTGAGGTTTTGCGACTTGACCGGATGGAGTTGCTTCTGCAGTTTTGAAACCAAGAAGGTCAGCATAAGGAGAAACAGATGTGATTAAGGCGTCAATAGCTTTTACCAGAGATTTCCCGGCATTTAAGCCGTGTTGACCATCGTTAATATAATTGCCAATGAAGGGAATCGCTCCGATCCAATGGACTTTTTGATATTTAGTGTTGAGGTCATTTATTTCCTGAGAGAGACTCTGGACGTCTGTTTTGGCTGTCACTAAATCTTGACCCTGAAATGAAGTGGAAAGATTTGTGCCGGTTGCTTGTAAGGCGGCGATAGAGGGCATAAATGATTTAATCGTTATATAGCCGTAGACACCAACCGCAATAATTAAGCCAAAAATAACCGCTAAAGGGATAAGAATTGTTCTAAGTTTAATTTTCATATTATTTGGTTATCACCACTTGCTAATCATAGCAAATGGAGTTTTAAACAGTATGAATAAATCATAAACGATTGACCGACGTTTAGCATAATCCGCATCAATGGCGACACGCTGGTTCCAAGGAATCTCATTCCTACCCGAAACCTGCCAGGGTCCGGTAATGCCCGGCTTTGCGGTGAGACTAAGATTTATTAATTTTTCGACATTTTTTCCATAACGTTTTTTGGCATCTTCAAGTTCCGGTTCGACATAAGCTCGCGGGCCGACCAGGCTCATCTCGCCGGATAAGACGTTAAAAACCTGAGGCATTTCATCAATACTTGTTTGGCGGAGGATTTTACCCAGCTTTGTGATTCTTGGGTCTTCGTCCAGCTCGAGTTTCCAGCCGTTACGTTTGTATTTCTCATAAAGTTCGGGGTTTTCCTTCCAGAATTCGACGGCATGAACGGCTTTTCCTTTAATTTCAAACATCTTCATTGATCTGAATTTGAGCATTTTGAAAATTTTTCCGTTCTTTCCGACACGTTCCGGTGCGTAAATAACCGGACCCTTGGAGTCTAGTTTTTGGAGAATAGGAATAATTATCCAAATTGGAAGGAAAAGTATGGCAAGGATTGTGCCCCCAATAATGTCGATAATTCTTTTAATAAAGTCGTAGAGCATACATATATTTTATCTCTGATATAAACCGCCGGTGTATATTATCATCTATGATACCAGTAATAATCTGTGGAGGTGTGGGGTCAAAGATGTGGCCGTTGAGCTCACCCAGGCACCCGAAACACTTTTTACCATTGATCGGAGACAAGTCACTTTTTGAATTGAACTGGAAGATGCTTAGGAAAAGATTTCCTGCGAAGGAGATATTCCTGCAAACAAATGCTTTTCAGGCACAAATCGCTCAAAAACTGGTTCCGGAGATTGTATCTGAAAATGTCTTCATCGAGCCTGAATCCAAAAACCAGGGCCCGGCAACCGGACTTGCAGCGGCGCTCTTGACTAAAATCGGAAAAGGAGATGAGATGTTTTTCTTAATTCAGGTGGATAACTTGAGAGTTCCGGGAGAAAACATCTTTAAAATGATGGATCTTGCGGAAAAGGTCGGAGTTGAAACACATAAATACATTACGGGGGGTTTTGCACCAACCAGAATTATCCGTGGGGTTGATTATTTAATTAAAGGTGATCTTGTCAGTGAACAAAATGGTGTGAAGATCTACAAAGTGGCAGAATATGTGGATCGAAATGAAGAGAAAAAGATTAAAGAGAATCTAGAATCAGGAAAGCTATTGGTACATGCCAACCATACCTGCATGACACCCAATGATCTATTGGAGATGTACGGCAAGTATCGACCGGACTGGTATGAACCACTAATAAATATTTCACGCGGTGGAAATATCGCAAATGAGTTTGGCAAAATGTCAAAAGGATCGCTTGAAGAAATTACCAATCAAGTTCATTCAAAAGGAGATTCTTTGGTCATTGAGCTTCCATTCCAATGGACGGATTTCGGCACGTGGGAAAGTTTGGATAAATATTATCAGGAAAACAAAATAGTTCCTAAAAATGGAGGTGTTTCCGAAGTAGAAGCAAATAATAATTTTTGTTTAAGTGATAGCAAAAGAAAAATAGCAATTATTGGATTGGATGATGTCGTTGTGGTTGAGGGTAAGGACGGGATATTAGTCTGTCGGAAAGACCTGACCGGTAGAGTTGGAGAGGTGACTTAGAAATTCTTTTTTAAAGTTTTTAAAATTAAACCTTAAAGAATTCTTATAACAATCGTATGGATTGATTGAAAGTTTTTCGAAGCGCGATACTGCATCAGCTAGTGAATCAATCGTTTGTTCTTGGAAAAATATTCCTGTCTTGTTTTTAATAATCGTTTCAAGGGCACCACCTTTGCCATAAGCAATCACGGGTGTTCCACATGCCTGTGATTCTATGGGGACCAAACCATAATCTTCCTCCTGTGGAAAAATTGTAGCCTTGGCCGACTTGTAAAGTGTAATTAAATTTGTGTCGTCGACTGCTCCGACAAATTTGATATTTTCATTTGCGATATTTTTTAGTTTGTTTAATTCCGACCCTATTCCAACAACCACCAATGGGCGGTTTAATTTATTAAAGGCTTGAACGGCCAAGTCAACCTTTTTATATGGAACAAGTCTGCTTACAATTAGATAGTAGGATCTTTGATTCTCCGGAACAAACTGCTTCGAGTAAAATTTTTCATCAATCGCCGGATATATAACTGTCGATTCGCGATGATAATATTTTTTGATTCTATTTTTTACTTCATCGGAAATAGCTATGTATTCGTCAGGTCTTTTGGAAATGAGTAAATCTGCTGTTCTAAAATAATTATGCAACCATTTGGGGATAACTTTAAATTTTGTGTCTCCAAGATATTGGTCTTCTCCGCTCCAGAAATATCGTGTTGGGGTCAAACAATAACAAATATGCAGCTGGTTGGGTTTTGTCATGATTGCTTTGGCATCTCCACTGGTGATACTGATAACCAGATCGAAATCTCGAAAGTCAAAAGATTCAAAGGCTAATGCGGCAATGGGAGAAAGCCACTCGTGTTTATTACGCAGGAATCCAACTCTGTTAACAAATGTAGGGATAACTTTGAATACACTTGCCCAGGGAGCGGACCTTGCATCGTAAACCAATGTGTAGAGTGGTGCATCAGGAAAAATTTTATGTAGAGCAAGGAGAACGCGTTCTGCCCCGCCGAATTTATTGACTCGATCATAAACAAATGCTACCTTCATTGGGAAAGAAGTTGTTTGTAGACAGATAGTGTCTCCCTGGCCATTTTTTTCCAAGAATATTTTCTGGCCTGAAGATATCCTCGTGTTGACATCCCTTCGCGAAGGTCTTGGTCTTTTATTACTGTTTCCAAACAAGAAACCAAGTCGTTGACATCATTGGCGTTAAAATAGAGTGCCGCATCTCCATAGATTTCCGGTAAGCAACTGGAATTTGAAGAAATCACCGGCAGACCAACACTCATTGCTTCCAGACCTGTAAGACCAAACCCTTCCATTTTACTGGGATGAACCAGTGCAAGGGCAAGACTATAAAGCCTTGATACATCTTCGTCGTCGACAAACCCAAGTAGTTTTATCCAGTTTCCAAGATTTCTTTGTTCGATTTTTTTATTTAGACGATCCCAAAATACCGATCGAGAGCAAATAAGTGCCAGCTGAAGGTCAACTTCTTTTTCCTTGTTATGTTTTTCAATGGCGTTAACCAGGATGTCAACGTTTTTATGAGGGTATACGCTGCCCGTATAGACAATAAATGGCTGAGCTAAATGATATTTATTTAACAAGTTAATTTTTTCATCACCAGTAAGGCTAACTTCTTTAATGGTTCCGGAAGCTGCCTCGTAGGTCACTACAATCTTGTTTAAGGGTATACGCAAACGTTTGGCCACGTCTTCCATAACGTATTTTGAAGGAACGATAATTTTGGCAGCACGACGGGCAATAATGTTCATCAGTGTAAGGTATCCCAAACGCTTGAATAGGTACTGACCCTGATGGTGTGTGGTAGTTTCCGGCCCTTTCGAGTCGTGTTTGATCAGGTCATGAATCGTTAGGATAAATTTACCCGGATAAATTAGTGGGGCATTGAAATGGGGTATGTGGAGCAAATCGAGCTTTTCTTTGGCGAAGACAAAAGGAAGAATGATTTGTTCGGCAAAACTGTAAATTGGTATGTTCGTTGTAATTACTTTTACTCTCTTTTTGTTTTTAAACTCGGCAGCATGTGTTGAATTTAAAAAAAGGACGTATTCATTCTTTTTGTCTGACTTAAGAGTCTCTTCGACCAATTTCATCACATAGCGTCCGAGCCCGGCATGCTCCAAACCATAAAGCCTGGCATCAATACCTATTCTCATTTATTAAAAATTAAATATTTTAGAACCCTTAGCTTGCCTTTTATGGCAATTCCGGCGAGGACAATAGCAGAGATGAAAAAGGGATATTTTTTACTGTAATACTTTTTGTAAAATATTCTCCAAGCATCGGCCGATGATTGGATAATTTTTATTTTGTTCGCCTTTGAAGATGCGGTTGATCGTGCATTAGATTTACTTCTCCCTGAAGTGGCGCCATGAAGATGGATTGTACTAACTTTCGGGTAGTAAATAATTTTGTATCCGGCTTCATTTATGCGATAACAGAGATCAATATCTTCTCCATAGAAAAAATAGGCTTCGTCCCACATTCCAATATCTTTGAAAAGTTTTGTGGACATCATCATAAACGAACCGGCGGCTACGGGAATCTGATGGATTTTATCGAGTTTCTGGAAACCGAGATAGTATTGATTAAAAAATGTTGAATTGGGAAAAAGTTTTCCCAGACCAAGAAATTTTGTGGCTGAAGCCCATGGTGTAGGAAATCCGCGATGATTATTGTGATCGATCTGGCCATTTTTGAGGATTAGCTTTATGGTAACGGCACCAACTTTGGGATGATTTTTGAGATATTTTAATGGCTTTACAAAACTATATCTTTTAACAATCGTATCGTCATTTAAGAAAAGTAAATATTTGGCATCCGCAGCCTCAACTCCAATATTATTGGCTTTGGCAAAACCGAGGTTTTCTGAATTTTTTACGATAATTGCCTGAGGATATTTTTTGGCAACCATTTCAGCCGACCCATCTGATGAAGAATTATCAACAACAATCACTTGGAAGCCTCCCTTGGGGTGGTCAGCATTAAAGATTGAGGCCAAACAATCGTCGAGAACATCTCGAGTGTTGTGGTTTACAGTAATTACAGCTAGTTCATTTGCGTATTTTTTCATCTATTTCCAAGTTTTTGATATATAGCGTCGAGATGTTTGGCTATTTTACGCCAATCAAAATTTTCTTCTACATGCCGACGCGTGTTTAAGGCTAATTTTTCTGCCAGTTTGGGAGATTTAATCACTTTTATGATCAATTCGGCAATTTTTTCCGGTGAATTGCCGATCAGTACATGAACGTTATCTTTAACTTTTAGTCCCTCAACACCAACTTTGGTGGAGACTATTGGAAGCTGACTGGCCATGGCGGCAAGATTTTTTAAACGCGTACCGCCCGGTCCTTTGATCGTAGAAGCGAACACAGAAGAGTCGTGATAAGCCTTTATAAGGCTATCAACATCATCATTGGCAATCTCAGTTACAGTGACTCCTTGCCTACCGACAGCCTCTTCTTTAATATCATTAGTAATGTACTGACCAATGATAAGTAGTTTTGCCTTGGATAATGATTTTTTAACAAGGGGAAAGACACTTTTTATAAGAACGTGGGCGGCCTCAACGTTTTGCAGCCATTTGAAATTACTGACAAAAAGAATTGTTGGTTCTTTCGAATTCCAGCCGGTTTTCTTCTTAAATAGTTCGAGATTGACTCCGTTGGGGACAATGTCGACCGAAAGATTTGGTTCCAGCTTGTTCATTTCGGCCCGATCGGCTTCAGAAACGGCAATCACTTTATCGGCTTGACGCCAGTAATAGCGTTCGGATCGTTTTAATTTTTCAACATCAATTTGGAGTAATGGGCGCAAATACCAGGATGCTGTCTCATCAACATAGTGTTGGTAGACAAGGTATTCAATAGTTTGATCAACCAAAATAGTTGGGATCGTTGTCTTCGGGAGGCTAGGCATAACATAAAAAGTTTCCGCATGGATTAGATCATAATCACCGGATTCCAGCTCCTTGGCGATCGCTTCTTTTGCTCCGGGAGCAGAATTTCTAACGATCAAAAATGGATCCAGCGAAAAGCCTGTTTTAAGAATATTGTTCAAAGTCCAGGGTGTAATGCTTCTGGGAAAAGTTAATACTTTTTTACAATATTTCAAAAGGTACTTTATATTTTCGTTCTCTTTTTTGTCTTTTATGAGGGAGACAAGGGTGATTTCGTTATTTTTACATAAATACTTGAGAAGATTGAGCGTCCTAATCTGCCCACCGGAAGAATCCGGATAAGGAAGATATGGGGTTAGCATCAAAATTTTCATTTTGTCTTTGGTACCAGTTTGATTATTATGTATTTATCGGTTTGTTCGACTATCTGATACTTACTGGCAAGCTGATGCATTTCGTCGTCAAAGTTGACACTGACATAATAGGTGGCGCCCATTGCAATATGTTTTTCGATATCGTAGCCAAGCGGCCAGCCCGAACGATGGGTTTGGTATAGAAAGGCGGTGTCACCATCGTATGGTGCAATGACTTTGGCATCTTTGGGAGTTAGGGCGTCAACTCGTTTCCCGGCTTCAATGATGACTGGGTTATTAATTTGGTAATAACCTTTAACGTCGTACCAGGAAAGAGCAATCATGGTGACCATGACAAATATTGTCATCATAATTGTTAAATACCTTGAATAGACTTTTCGGTTAAGGCTCATCAAAAGATATGCACCTTTGGCGACAATTACACACAAGAATGGCAGGATGATGGCTTGGTAATAATCGTGCTGGACATTGCCTCCGGCAAAAATAATAAAATAGGCCAATATTCCAATTCCCCATAACCAGTAAGTTATCCCCTCTTTAGTTGGTTTGGAAATTATTCCAAGAACCAGAAGGCTGGTTCCCCAAGAACCTAAGATTAATTTTCCAATGCGTTCTCCAAAGAGCCATCTAAACCAGGCGGGACTAAGACGAATATTGTTGTTATTTAGGAGCCAATTACTGACGGGAATACCGGTAGGATAATGGGTAATGTGAATCCGCCAGAGAACAAAAGGAACAATGGTAATAATTCCGTAAAATAAAACGTCAAATATATTAATTTCTTTCTTGGCGAGTGACCGGAAAAGTATGGCTATGTGGGGAAGGGTAAAGAAAACCGCATAGGGTGTAACCAAAATAGCTATGGAAAGTAGAATTGTGCTTAATAATAAATGGATTCTTTTTTTAATCCCTGTCGAGTCCACTGAACATAAAATAAACCAAAATGAAGCAAGCAGAGTGGCGATCATTAATGGTTCGGGAAGAATTACCCTCGAATAATAAATGTTGAAGGGAATTAAGGCCATAAATATGGAGGTCAAAATGGCGATGAAATAGCCAGAAAGTTTATTAACAACCAGAAAAAGCAGAAAAATAGATATTAGCGAACAGATTACAGAGGTGAGCCTACCGGCCATATCGAGGCCGATACTCGGAACAAGTCTAAATACTCCAAGATGAAGAAGGTTGTAGATCGGAAACTCCACCATGCGATAGCCGTTTGGGTTATCAAAGCCGGATTGAATGTTGCTAAGATCCTGATAAGTCGGCACGAGCATATTGACACCTTTTTCGGCAAAATTTCTAGTTACCGAGGAAGTATCCGCCTGGCGGAAAGAATGCCAGTCAGCGACCGGATTGTCGATCTTGTAGAGCCTAACCACCAATGCCAAAACTAGAATTAACGCAAAAAGAATTGATTTAAATATTTTCATGTTTCATGCTAAGTGCCAATCCCATAAAGGCCCAAAATAATATGGCTATTTTACTAGATTCAAAAACATCCAAGAAAATAGCGGAAACTAAAAACGAAAGAAGTATCCCGAGGGAGGAAATGATAAAAATTTTATTTAAACCTTCCTGATTTTTCAGTGCGGCTTTCAGATTTGTAAAAAGAGCGATTAAAACTGAGATAAAAGCGAATAATCCCAATAAACCTGTTTCTCCTAATGTCCTTAAATAATCATTGTCTGTGGCAAGACCAAGTGATGAGTAGCCTGTTCCCAAAATGGGATTCTTGTAAAATGACCTGATAGCCATGGGCCATTCGACATCAAACCTGATACTTGTCGAAGTGTCTTGCTGAATCGCACGCAAGACTTCCGGGGTTGGAGTAGGAGTTGCAATTAATGTTGGTGTGGGCGAGATTTTGGCTGCAGCGAAAGCCGGCTTGATTAATTCTACCTGCGATGTAAATACTCTAAGTATTGATTGGAAACGACCGATAATGTCGGGGGAGGTAACAATGAAAGCCGATATAACGATAAGTAAAATTACCCCTAATAGATAGCGTCGATAAAGGTAACAAATAAGAGTAACCGAAAGGAATAAACCCAAAAGGCTAATACGCGAACCGGCCTGCATAAATAGCCACAATAGTGTAACAAATAAAATTAGAGCCGGTATCCTTTTTAACCAGCCTTTGATCGAACAGGCAATGGCCGTTAGGAATGAAAGAATCATCACCAGGTATACGGCCAGATCGTAGTGGCCGGCAAAGGTACTGGAAAGAGGTATCCCCGGTTGAAGAGTTAGGGCCACCCCCTTACTGGATTCAACATTCATTGTGGAAATAACCGGAGCACTTAAATATATTTGTGCGAGAGCGTATAAAAATACTCCGACTGCCGATATCAAAGTCAACTCAAGATAAAATCTTTTACAATTGAAATCCTCTGCTGCCCAATAAACAAGATAGAAGATGGATAAATACTCAACCCGACGTAATAAATTAAGAACGCTGATAGATGGAATAATATTTTTTGTGATTAATATAGCGGAAATTAAAGAAAGAGTACCGGCGGCAAAATATGCGGCAACTTGAAACGTAATAGGAGGAATTTTTATTTTTTTGTACGCAAGTGCGCGGATTATAAATATTCCCCACACTGCCGTAATTAGAAAATCTTCAGCTCTAATTTGGACATAGGTATACGGAACCGTAATTAAAGGAAATTTCGGGTATAGAGGTATAAAGATAAGTACAGCCGCAATGACGTACTTAAATAATGAGTCTAAGAGCTTGTGCGTATGCACTTCTGGCTTTTGCATCTCCTTTGATTATCCCAAATATTAACAACCTAAGCAATGAACCGAAATAGAAAAAGGATTTTATCAGGGGCAGCTGCCAACTTGGCATATGCTTCCGCCAGAAATAGATCATGTTTTTTACTTCACTGGTAAGAGCAAAAACAGAACCATTTGAGGCTCCACCAAGATGGATGATGGCAGGAGTCAGCTGGAGTATCGTTATTAGACCATTTTCCCTGAGTCTGAAACAAAGCTCCATTTCTTCAGTGTACATAAATATTTTTTCATCAAAACCTCCGGCATCCACAAAAACTTTTCGAGGGATGATCATGAAAGCACCGGTAACCCAGTCCATTTGTTGTTCTCGATCAAACGAAGCAAGCTGGGGATGAAATGAAGGGATTAATCGGCCAACGATAGGAAGATCGTCAATAAAAAATTGCCAGGCAAATACATTTCCAAGTGTGGGAAAGTGCCCCCCCGAAGCTTGAATGGTTTTATCTGCATTTAAAAGTTTGCAGGAATAAACTCCACATTGAGGAATTTTTTTAAGGTTATCCAGAGATTCTTTGATGGCATTGTCAAACACGAGAGTATCAGAATTTAATAGGAGTAGATACTCACCTTTGGCAGTTTTGGAAGCTAAATTTTGGGCCTTTCCAAAACCAATATTCGATTTTGCATCAATTAAAATTATTTGAGAATATTTTTTCTTTAGTTCCTTTATCCTTTCCAAAGAGCCATCCGTTGATCCGTTTTCTACAACGATTATTTCGTATTTAATTCCTTTGGTGAATTTAACTACGGACTTTATACAGTCGGTAATTATTTCTTTGGTTCCAAAAGAGACAATAATAATGGACAAATCTAGATCAGACATTTTTTATGGATTTTTTCAATGAAAGGAATACTAAATAAGTACAGGGGAATATTAGTGTCCAGATAGCAACCCTGGCAAATACGTTTGATCTGACCGGCTTTAAAGTGACCTTACTCAGATATGGTGTTCCTTCGAAGGAAATGTTGGGAATTTTCATTTTTGCCTGTCCAACGAAACGTGGTGAGTTTGTTGGTTCCCAACCATTAACAAAAAGTGATTCACGGAAAGGATAAACAATTTCTTCAAGATAATAACTATCCAGCTGATCTCTAATTATTGTGGCAGCTTCTTCGGGGCGATAGTTTAACCGATATGAGGGAATTGCCCAGCCAAAAATCTTAACCTGGAATTTTGATTGAAGCTGACCAAGAACTTCGGGTCGTGTTAAATTCGTATAGTAACCTTTTTGATCCGGATTCTGCCAAGTGTCACCTGCTTCTTGAGAACGCATCGCATTTGACAAGTCAGGGTATGCCGGAGACGGAAGAGTCAAATAAACCAGACCCAATATATATACTGCCGCAATAATTATTATTTTTAATTTCATTGAAATAATCTGGCTCTGCCCAGTTTGTAATTTGGCTGTTTAAGTGATCGTTCACCAATAATTTTCGCTGGGATGCCTCCAACAATAGCGTTTTCGGGAACGTCTTTGGTAACTACAGCTCCCCCGGCAACAACGGCGCCATTACCTATTGTTACACCGGGCATGATGATTGCACGGGGACCGATAAAGACATAATCACCGATGGTTACGGGTTCTTCGATTGCCTTAAATGACGAGTCAGAGAGATCGTGTTCGGAGTTATAAATCATTACTTGAGAGGCAATATCAACTTGCTTGCCGATTTTTATCTTGGCACGGCCATCAAAGAAGGCGTGATCGCCAACAATTGTCCCCTCTCCGATTTCGATATTTTTAGGAAGAAAAAAACGGGCACCCATGTGAAAGGTAGCTCCACGGCCAAGTTTGAGGCCGGAAATAAGATAGAAAAATTTCCGGACTGTGTGGCTGGGAATGTACCCGATAATCCAAAGAATATATAGCCACAAATCTAAAAAATACTGAAAAAATCTGTTCATAATTTTTGAAAAAGCACTAGCCGATTGGAGTTTTTGGCCATTTTTATCACTGAAATACACGCCTTCGGGAGAAAAGTTTAGGTTTGCTATTTTCATATCATTTTTAGATTGTGTTCCATTGGGTTCAATTTTAATACTTTTTGGCTTAGATTGCTTCGCTTGACTCAATCTGCGCGTAGACTAATAATATACGGAAATGAAAGGAGCAATTTTTCTCGATCGGGATGGGGTAATAAACTGCACTGTAAAAGTTAGTGATGGTATTTACGATTCACCTCAAACAGTTGAGACTGTCCGTTTGGTTAAAGGAATTGAAAATATTATTGGGTGGGCAAATAGAATGGGAATTAAAGTAGTGGAAATATCCAATCAGCCTGGTGTGGCCAAGGGAAAAATGACTATGATAACTTCCGGAAAAATTGAAAATAAGGTTGATGCCCTCTTGGCAAATAAGAATGTCCGGATTGACAATAAGTACATTTGTTTTCATCACCCAAAGGGAATCGTCCCGGAACTAGCTATTGATTGCCAATGCCGAAAGCCCAAACCGGGACTATTAATACAGGCAGCTAGGGAATTGGCAATTGATTTGAAAAAAAGCGTATTTCTGGGAGATAGGGACTGGGACGTCTTGGCGGGAAAGGCAGTGGGATGCAAAACGTTATTATTCTTATTCAATGATGATTCCCCGGAGAAAATAAAATTTGCGTTAGCATCACCGGCTGATTATAAAGTTGGTTCTCTAGATGAAGCATTGGTTGTTATTAAAAGATTATTTACAAAATAGAAATGCAGGCAATCATTGTAGCCGGAGGTAGAGGGGAACGCCTCAGGCCAATTACAGACAACATACCAAAGCCAATGGTAGAAGTGAGGGGGAAACCGATTCTTGAACACACGATAGATTTGTTAAGAGAAAATGGAATAACCGATTTAATAGTGGCTCTTTGTTATCTTCCGAACGTAATCTCAGACTATTTCGGAAACGGAAAAAAATATGGTGTGAATATTCGCTACATATTTGAAAACCCTAATGATCCTCAGGGAACAGCCGGAGCAATTAGAGAATCTAAGAAATTTATTTTTGGCGACTTCGTCGTTACTTATGCCGACATTTTAAGAAAACTGGATGTATCTTCAATGGTTAGGCAACATGGAAGTAAATCTCCAATGGCGACTATCAATGTTTATAAAAGAATAGGCAATGATCCAAAAAGTATGGTGATATTTGATTCACACAATAAAGTAACCTCTTTTGTAGAGAGACCGACTGCTAACGATATTAAGGAAGAATTTGTGTGGTCGAATGGATCGTTTTATATATTTAGTAAAAAAATATTTGACTATCTTAACGGCGACGGACCATTGGACTTTGGCAAAGACGTTTTCCCTTCTGTTATAAAAATGGGGAGAAAGATATATGCTTTTAAAACTGAAGATTATTTTTTGGATATCGGTACTTTAGAAAAACTTGAGGAGGCGAAAAAAACTTTTATTCCTTAAGATCCGGATGGTTAACTATCCCATGCCAAATTACACCCTGTAAGGCTTCGGCATATGGCGTAATCATTTCTTCGTTTATTACCGGAATCAAAACAGACACGTCGGCGACCTTTTTTGTGTGTCCCCCGTCGCGACTAACTATTCCTAAAATGATGCAGTCAACTTCTCTGGCATATTCCAAAGCGGAAACGATATTCGTACTGATATTTTTTTTATGATTTCCTCCACCAACAGAAAAAACTAAGACTGCGTCATTTCTATTTAGATGACTTACTTTCAGCCAGTTGGAAAAAACAGTATCCCAACCATCATCGTTGGTTCGAGCTGTCAATTCCGATACATTATCAACCGGTGAATAAGTTTCAATGTGACAAAGTTTCCGAAAATCATTAACTGCGTGTGAACAATTGGCAGCGCTTCCTCCGACTCCAATGATAAATAACCTTCCCTGCCTTTTTTTTAATTTGATTATTTCCTTAGTTAATTTTCGAAACTCTATTTTGGAAACATTTTTCAAGACCGCTTTAAAGCCCTTGAGATAATTATCAATGTAAGTCTTTGTCGTCATTTAGCTTAAATTAATTAATAGTTTCGTCCCTTCCCAATCAAAACGGACTGATCTTTCTTCTAGTCCGATTTTAGCCATTTTATCGCGAAAGGCTGCTTTATGATCAGGAACGTAAAAGACAAACCATCCTCCCCCACCCGCCCCCATTATTTTTCCTCCCAAGGCACCGGCTTTCATAGCCTCACCATACCATTCATCTATTTGTGGATTACTTACCTGCTCTGATAATTTTCTTTTAATTAACCAATGTTCGTGCAGAGTTTGGCCATAATCATCAATGTGATTATTTAGAAGATGTTTTTTGGCAATTTGTCCAAGATCTTTGATTTCATCAAGACTAGTGATTAAGACTTTTGATTCTTTTTTTGAATCCAATTTATTTTTTTGGTCCTGAAGAATAGCTGCCGTATCATGCTGAATTCCGGTCCGAAAATATAGAAGGTTACTTTCCAATTTAGAAATAGCATGAAAAGAAAGATTTAATGGTTCAATAGAAACGTTACCTTTTTTATCCATTTCAAAATAGTTAATACCACCAATAGCGGCGATGTATTGGTCTTGGGGACCGACTGGGCGTTTTAATCTTTTTATTTCTATGTCCGCCGCCATCTTGCCGAGTCGTAGCTGAGATATCGGCTCTCGGCGGTAGGTGTAAAGTGCGTGTAAAAGACCAACCTCAAAGGCACCTGATCCACCGAGGCCTGACTTGGCCGAAGCGTCCGCAGCAGTGGAAATTTCAATCCCTTTCGTTACACCAGTCACTTTTAGGCATTCTCTAATAATGGGAATAGGAATTTTCCGATAATCATCGGTCATCATTGCCTCGAAACCATGCGATGCCTTGATTAAATTGTTATCTTCGGTTTTGTTTAGAAAAATAAAAACATATTTATTTATTCCTGCACTGATCCAGGCGCCGCCGCGAAGGCGGCTATACCAAAGAACGTCAGTGCCACCACCGGCTAGCGTTACCCTCATCGGAGTTTGCGTGATAATTGTTGCCCGTTCTCTCTGGTGGTAATCCGGTAATTTTTTGAATTTTGGCTGTCTGGACATTGTCTTAATTTCTGTGATGACTTAGTGCAATTATAGAGGAGATTATAGCCTTGTCTTTGATCGTCGCAACGATTAGAATTGCCTTGTGCTAAAAGATAAAGTATATATTATTACTGGTGGATCTAGAGGAATAGGTTTGGCTATCTATAAAAATTGTATAAAGCAAGGTGCGTCTGTGGTAATTTGTTCGAGAAACATTGAAGAAGTAAATAAAGCAATTGAAGAGGTCGATCCATTTCAAAAAAAATCATTAGGATTAAGGATAGATGTTTCAAATATTTCTGATGTAAAAGATTTGGTGAAGACTACCATAAAAAGATTTGGCAAAATTGATGTTTTGGTAAACAATGCCGGAACATATGGACCAATTGGAATTCTAGAAACTAACAGCATCGAAGATTGGAAACAAACAATAAATATTAATCTGATGGGGGCAGTAAATTGCTGTAAAGAGGTGCTGCCATTGATGAAGAAAAACAAATCCGGAAAAATAATTAATTTGGCCGGTGCCGGTGTGGGCGGAAGCAAGCCGTTGGCCAGATTTACGGCATATTACACCTCTAAGATGGCGATTGTGGGCTTTACCGAGAGCTTGGCCGAGGAAGTTAAAGATGAAAATATTCAAGTGAATTGTATTTCACCGGGAGGAGTAAACACTTTCTTTACCGATTATTTACTAAAAAATGGTTTAGAAAGAGCGGGCAAAGAAATGTTTGACCAGGCCACAAAACAAAAGGAAACCGGTGGAGATAGTCCGGAGCTCGCTGCAAAGATGGTCGAGTTTTTGGCCGGGAAAAATGCAAATCATATTACAGGAAAACTGATTAGCGCAAAATGGGATTCGTTGGAATTCCTGAAAAAAGATGGAAACATGAAAAAGAATCTTTTTAATTTACGCAGAATTGACGATACCTTTTTTTATGAAAAACGAAACTAGACAGATAAATATCGGGGTTATTGGTCTATGGCATTTAGGTTGTGTATATTCGGCGGGGTTTGCAAAGCTCGGTTATAAAGTTCAAGGTTTTGATCCAAATAAAGTAGTCATTAAGAATTTGAATAAGGGCATAGCACCGGTTTCGGAGCCGGAGCTGGATAAAATCATTGGAGAAAATTTAGGTGTTAATCTTACTTTTACTAATAACTTAGCTGGATTTTTTGAGAATAAAGATTATATTTTTATCACTTACGATCTGCCTGTTGATGAAAAAGATAGGGTTAGTACTAATTTAATTAATCAAACTGCAAAATTAATAGCTAAATATCATGGCGGGGATAATATCTTCGTTGTTTCAAGCCAAGTACCTCTTGGAACCTGCCGAAAATTGATGAGGACTGTCTCAAAATTAATATACTTCCCTGAGAATATTAGATTGGGGAAAGCGTTTGAATCTTTTTTGACCCCGGACAGAATTATATTGGGTTCCGACTCTAGACAATTGATCGATAATTTCACAGATGACTTCTCTGTATTTAATTGTTCATTTATTAAAATGGGGTTGGAGAGTGCGGAAATGGTGAAACATGCACTTAACTCATATTTGGCTACCTGTGTTTCATATAGTAGTGAAATATCCGATCTGTGTGAAATTTTGGGGGCAAATATGAATGACGTTGTCGCTGCACTGAAGACGGATAAAAGAGTTAGCCCATACGCTCCTATCAATCCCGGGCTTGGGTTTTCCGGCGGCACTTTAGGCCGCGACGTTCAATCGTTAACTAAACTAGGAAAAATTCATGATTACGATACGAAATTATTTAAGTCGGCCTACAAGGTTAATCAAGATAGGTTACCTTGGTTAGTTAGAAAAATTAAGTCAATCAAGCCGAATCTTAAAAATGTAAACATTGGAATATTGGGTTTAACTTACAAACCGGGAACCAATACGTTAAGAAGATCCATGTCACTGGCTTTTGTTGATTTGCTTCGAAAAGAAGGCTGTAATTTGAGAGCATATGACCCAACAGTAAAAGAACAGATTGATGGTTATGGTTTTTTGGAAATATCCCATAATTATGATGAGTTTTTTAAGGATCTTCAAATAGTCGTTTTGATGACTGAGTGGCCGGAGTTTCAAGAGATGCCTATTTTAGAAAAGATGAATTTGATGAAAGAGAAAATATTTTTTGATACGAAAAATTTCCTTGATGGAAACAATTTATTAAAAAATGGTTTTAAATACAAAGGTACTGGATTCTAAATGAAAATAGCAATTATTGGAGCTGGATATATTGGGCGGAAAAGAGCCAGTTCACTCCCCCGGGGAGTAGATATCGAAGTGGTTTGCGATATAGACGAAGAGAGAGGAAAACAATTTGCATCGGAACTTAATTGTAGATACGAGCCGAAATGGGAAAATGTAGTAAGTGACAAAGAAGTTGAGGCGGTGATTGTGGCAACAACTCACAACTTCCTAACGCCAATCGGAAAAGCAGCGATATTAAATAGTAAACATGTACTTTTAGAAAAACCGGGTGCTAGAAATATTGAAGAGTTTGATGAGCTTGAGAACGCATTCAAAAGCAATCCTGTGGTTGTTGCTTTTGGTTACAATCATAGGTTTCATCCGGGTATCCAAAAAGCAAAAGAGTTAGTTGATTCAAAACAGTTCGGCAAGATTATGTTTATCAGGGCTAAGTACGGACACGGAGCCAGACTGGGATATGAAAAAGAGTGGAGATTTAATAAAGAAATTTCCGGTGGTGGAGAGCTAATAGACCAAGGCCCCCATCTGATTGACTTGGTGAATTTCTTTGGATGCAAGATGAGTGAAGTTGCCGGTTTTACCGGAACAATGTTTTGGAAAACTCCACTCGAAGATGCTGCGTTTTTTATAATGAAAAATAGTAAAAATCAAATTGCACAGCTATCGGTTACTTGTGTGGAGTGGAAAAATGTCTTTTCTTTTGAAATTATGTTGAAAAAGGCGAAGATTCAAATCGATGGACTGGGACGTAGTTATGGAAAAGAACATATAACCTTATATAAAATGAAACCGGAAATGGGACCACCGGAGGTTGAAGAATTTGAATTTCCGGAAGAAGATTTATCCTGGACAAAAGAAAACAAACAATTTTTTGATAGAATATCAAAACAGGACTTTTCTTCTATCCCATTAGAAGACGCAAGATATGTATTCGAGATGATAAACAAAATTTACCAGTTAAACGATAAATCATGAAATGTATGGTTACGGGTGGAGCCGGATTTATCGGCAGCCACATCGTTGACAGATTGATTGCGGATGGAAATAAGGTCGTGGTTTATGATAATTTTTCGACCGGTAGGGAATTTTTCATCAAGCATCATTTAAATGATAAAAATTTTCGATTGGTAAATGCCGACCTTAAGGAAGTCGAAGTGTTAAACAAAGAAATGAAGGGCGTTGAGTTTGTATATCATTTGGCCGGGCATGCGGATGTGAGATCAGGTTTCCGGGATCATTTTATTGACCATGAACAAAACCTGGAAATGACACAAAACGTGTTGGAGGTAATGTATAAAAATGACGTAAAGAATATTATGTTCGCTTCATCTTCCTCAGTTTACGGAGATGCAAATATCCATCCGACTCCCGAAGACTATCCTTTTGAACCAACTTCCTTATATGGTGCGACTAAGGCCGCTTGTGAGTCATACATTAGAACATATGCTTCGTATTATGATATGAGATCTTTTATCTTTAGGTTCGTCTCATTTACGGGAGCCCGGTACACTCATGGAATCGTTATGGACGTATTAAAAAAATTAAAAAACAATTCAAAAGAACTGGAATTATTTTCCGACGGAACTCCAAGAAAATCTTCCTTGGACGTTAAAGATGGTGTCGAAGCGATATTTAAAGTCATTAATAAATCTAATGATCAATTCAATGTTTTTAATATTGGTCATGATGAGATTACGACTATAGACCATGTAGTCGATTGGATAATTGAGGCAGGGGGGTATAAGAATGTGCAAAAAAATTGGCTTGGTAAAAAAAGTAACTGGAAAGGTGATAATGAATTTGTTTTGTTGCAAAACACTAAACTAAAAGCCTTGGGTTGGAAACCAACCTTGACAATTGAAGAAGGAATTAAATCGACAGCAAAATACATTATGGAAAACATTCTTACCGCAAATGATTAAACAAGAATTCTTTTTAGATACCTCAAACCTTGACGAAATAAAAAGATGGAAGGGCATAATCCGAGGGGTAACAACCAACCAAATGATTATGTACAAAGAGGGAGTACGAGATATTGATAAACAAATTAAAAAAATCTGCAAATTAGTTCCGGAATATCCCGTATCCGTTGAGCTAATGGATAGTTTGGCTTCTACAAAAGAATTAATTAAAGAAGCAACCAGATTAAGTTCACTGGGAGATAACGTGGTAGTAAAAGTTCCAATTACCGACGCTTATATTGAAGAACCCTTCAATCCTGTCGAGTCGTCGACAAAGATGATCGAGCTGGTAAATGAACTAGTAACACGGAATATACCGGTAAACGTGACAGCAATGATAACCGATATGCAAATGAAAATGGCTGTCGCAGCAACACAAGCATCGAAAAAAAATTGTTTCGTTAGTTTATTTTGGGCCAGAAACATTGATGATCAGTCCAATAGAGAAAATCAACATAAGGAAGAATCGATCTTGGGACAATCCTGGGTAAATAAAAACCCGGGTGAAATTGTAAAGTCGGTTCGCCAGTTTATCGGAGATTCACCGCAGCCGCGTATCATTATTGGCAGTATCAGAACAGTGAGCCAGGTGGAAGAAGCCTCAGTAGCCGGAGCAGATATAGTGACAGTGACTCCGAAAGTGTTCAGGGCTGGGTTATATAACAGAACAACTCTAAAAACAGTTAGGGAGTTTGATGAGGCTGGTCAGGGAATATTGATGTATTCGGTGCATGAAAAAAAATAAAGAAATACTGATAACGGGAGGAGCCGGATTTATCGGGTCTCAGCTGGCGGATCATTTTCTGAAAAATGGCTACGGCGTGACAGTTGTTGATAATTTAATTTGGGGAAAAAGAGAGTTTTTTGAACATAATTTAAAAAATAGTAAATATAAATTTTTTGAGGTAGATTTATTGGATAAAAAATCAATTGAATCGGTTTTGACGGAGAAAATAGATACTGTTTTCCACTTGGCTGCCAATTCAGATATTTCAAGGAGTGCCAGAGACCCCCAAATTGATTTGAATAATACAACGACAGCAACATTTAATTTATTGGAAGGAATGAGAATAAAGGGAATCAAGAAAATATTCTACTTTTCCGGGAGCGGCGTTTACGGCGATGTGGGAAATATATCTACAAAAGAAAATTTTGGGCCTCTATGCCCCGTATCGATGTATGGAGCAACAAAACTTTCGGCAGAAGCTATGATCTATGCATATTCAAATCTTTTTAACATCCAATCATGGGTATTAAGGCCGGCAAATATAATTGGCCCAAGGGCTACACATGGTGTGGTTTTTGACTTCATAAACAAATTGATGAAAAATCCGGAAAAGTTAATAGTTTTGGGTGACGGAAAGCAAAGTAAGTCATATATCTATGTTAGCGATGTAATCGCAGCGGTTGATCTGGTTTGGAACAATTCCAATGAGATGAGAAACATATTTAATATCTCTTCCGGAAGCTACGTAACTGTTGAAGAAATTGCCAAAATAATAATTGAGGAAATGAGTCTAAAAACAAAGATTGAATACACAGGTGGAGCTATTGGCTGGAAAGGAGATGTTTCGATTGTGCGAATCAATAGTGAAAAAATCGCTAAATTGGGATGGAAAAGTAATTACACTTCGGGAGAAGCAGTGAAAAAAACGGCCAGGAAAATTTTGGGGCTAGAGTAAATTTTTATAAATTTTATCGACGATTTTCATGCTGCTTAGGTAAAGCGAATAATCCGGAGTTTTTGACGAGTCAATCATTTTTCCAATATATCTAAGTTCTTCGATGAATGAATTGTCGACTTTACCGAAGTTTTCCTCGTATATTTCTTTATTATCGAGCCAGTGCCATTTTGGAGTGAAATTAATCGTCATATCGCCATAATTTCCTCCCCTACCATTTAATCTAAGCGTACCCTTTGTTCCAACAATTTCAACAAATAAGGTGTTTTTAGATAAATTTAAACTGTAGTGATGAATAGAAAAGCTGGAGTCCGGATAATTGAAAATAATCACAGCTTCGTCCTCAACTTCGGTATTCCAGCCGAGGGAATTTTTGACAAAGGTGTACTTTCCCGGCGTGCCAATCAACTGTTCCAAAAGATCTATCATGTGAATTCCCGGATCTATGATTACTCCCCCGCCGCAAAGATTCTTATCCATTTTCCAACTTTTTTCATAATTGGGTTGTGCACCATGGCCAATAGTAAAAGTTGAAGAAATAATCTTTCCAAGCGTCCCTTTTTTAATCATCATTTTTGCTTTAGCAATATGAGGATAAAAGGGATAATTAAATCCGGCGAATATTCTGTGTTTATACTTATTTGCAGCAGATATTATTGCCTTTGTTTCTTTTAGGTTTCTGCCAACCGGTTTTTCCAAAATTAGATCTTTATATTTTAGTATCTGAGGTGCCAAACGAGCCGCCTCCTCATGGTTTATGGCCAGTATTACCAAATCGATTTTTTCATCACCGATGATATCTTCCATACTGGATCCAGCACAATGATATATTTCACAAAATTTTTTTAGAGAATCTGCGTCTACATCACAAGCGGAAATTAGTTTATATTGGGGAATTTCGAGCATGGCGTCGGCTCTTTTGCCGCCAATCAAACCGGTACCAACAATGGCCGTATTTAGAGTTTTTAGTTTTTTTGGCATATGTAGAAGATATCACCACCTTGATTGTTTTTGTTTATTATATTTCTTTCTTTGATTGACATAAAAGCCAAAAAAATATGAGTATGAGTCCAGGATTTAATTTTTTTTAATCCGTGTTTTAAAAATATATTTTCTAAACTAGATGGAGAAAAGTAGAATAAATGTTCATTTTTGATCGAATGGAAATATGGCCCAAAAATTTTTTCTTCAATACTATCAAGATTGTTTGTTCTTAGGGCAATGAAACCACCCGGCTTGAGTAGTTTTGAAATGGTTTTGATCTGAGAATTTAAATCCGAAAAATGCTCTATGACATCCCAAAGTGTTATTAGGTTGTATGAATTTTCGTTAATCTTACCTTTCCTTAAAGCCGTAGATAGGTCTTCAGGAATAAGATTAAGGCCATAATTATTTTTGGCAAAATTTCTTGCCTCAGAGGAAACTTCTAAACCATCAGAATAAATTGATCGGTCGTTGAGGGCTTTAACAAAATATCCATAGCCGCAGCCTACATCCAGGGCCCGAATATTTTGCGTGTCAAGTTTGGTGGCACGGAGAACTTGATTTAAATATTTGTTTGCTTTTTCAATGCGCCATTTCGACTCTCTTGCATAATTGTAATATCCCGTTTGGGTAGTGTTGCCGGAAAAGTAATTTTCACTTTGATAAATTTTCTCAATCTCGGATGATAAGGGTAACGGGAATTGTGTACCGAGAGCACATACTGCACAGACTTTAATTGTGAAAGGTCTGGAGAATTCGTTGACAAAAATATCTTTCTTAAATTTTGTTGAATCACAGTTTGGACATTTTATGACAGATTTAATGACAACCGGGTTGTAATGAGGATAATTTTTCTTTAGAGTTTGGTTGAATGCTCTTTGGAACAACTTCAGACGTAGGGGTAAATTAAGTTTTTTTGGATCTTGGAAATTATTTAATTCCAGAATTTTTTCTATGAATTCAAACCAATTTTGTTTCTTAATCCTCATCAATTTTGTGACCGCAGAAATATGTTGAGAAGATTCTTTATAAAGAAGGATCTTATCTTTATAACAATAATAGTAATTGTTACGTCTTTCAAAATTAAGCATGACTTTTCGAAAATAATTTTTTCATTAATATCTTTATCAATACAGATAAACCGATAAACCAGACATTACCGACCTTGGTAAATCCTTCCCTATTTTTCAATTCAATCCAAAACTCATCGTATTTTATTTTTTTATTAAGAAGAGCTTCAATCTTTATCTCGTTGGAAAAAAACCATTTATTATCTTTGATTTTATATTTGATTTGGTTCCATGTTTTTTTATTCATCAGCCACATCCCTGAACAAACATCGGTAGCTTGAAAATCAAACAACATTGAGGTGATAGATGATATGAGAATGTTTCCAAAAAAATTTTTTACGGGCATAGAAGTACGATTTTTTAGGGGAAATCGACAAGCGACAAGAAAGTCCAATTTATTTTTCTTAAAATATTTAACCATTTCCGGTAATGCCTCAACCGGATATGTTCCATCCCCATCGGCGCAGCCAATTATTTCTCTGCTTGCACTGTTGAAGCCGGTTCTTAGTGCGAGCCCATAGCCTCTTGTTTTTTCCGATATTACTTTTGCATCAAATTTTTTTGCGATAAAAATAGTTTTATCTACAGATCCCCCATCAACAACAATTATTTCTCTTATTTTTGTTTTCTTGAATCGGGAGTTAAGGTTTCTTAAACCATTCTCCTCATTAAGAGTGGGAATGATTAAGGAGATATCAGTTGCTTTTGTCATGATGATTTTATTCGCTCTTTTTATCTAAAATTGCGATTATCGATATACCGATCTTTTTATTAAATATCTTTTCTATTTTGGCTATTGTGGGAATTAATTTGTTTAATAGAGAGAGGTTGCTTTCGTTTACTGATGATTGATTAAAAATTTTACCGGAAAGGAACCAACCTAAAATAGAAACCGCATTAAAATAAAATATTTTGTTTATATTAAAACCACTTTTTTTGGCCAACTTACAAATTCTCTGTTTCGTATATCTTCGATAATGACCGACAGCTTTATCTATTTTGTTATATAGATATGGGTGCGCCGGAACCAGAACAATGAATCTTCCGCCATCGTTTAGTGAATCATAAACATTGTTTATAACCAATTGATCATTTTTGATGTGTTCCAAAACATTGACAGCAAATATTGTATCTATCTTTTTAGGGATAACTTTAAAATCATTTTTTTTCGTGGCGTTGATCTTGGCGATTTTTACATTTCGGAATTTATTAAATTTTATCTTAAGATCATTAACATAATCTTCGTCGCTATCAGATAGATAAATTGTGCCTCTTTTGTATTTTTTAATAAGCAAGCTAGATACGGAACCCAATCCACTACCAAGCTCCAAAATATTACCCTTTAAATATGGATATATTTGTGAAAACAACCAAGTTTGAAAATTGTTTTGGTGTTTGGCTTTCGATAATTCATCGTCCATATGTTGAAGTGATGAGTCAAATTTTGATGGCTTTGCCATAGGCTCCAATTTTATACCAAGGCGGAGGTGTTTGATATCAAAAGAAAGTATAATAATTGACAATCGCATATATGAATAATTCAAATATTATTGACTACGAAAATTGGTGGAAAAGCTATCTTGATGTTAACAAATTTGATCCCGGGACAAAAATAAGGAAAGAAATTATTGATGATGAAATTAAAGATAAGAAGATCGAGACAGTTCTTGATTTAGGATGCGGATCCGGTGAGCTCTTAAGAGAAATAAAGGAAAAGTATCCAAATAAAAAACTTTATGGTGGAGATATCTCTTCTGTCGCCTTAAAAGCGTTAGAAAAAAATAAAATTACGGAGAAACTATACAAAGTTAATTTAAACAAAGAATTTAAGATAAACCAAAAATTTGATGCTGTAATTATGAGTGAGGTAATTGAACATCTGAGTGATTGGAAATTTGTATTTACACAGTTGGGGAAGATTCTAAACAAGAATGGCATAGTTATCGTTACAACTCAAAGCGGAAAAAGATACTTTCATCACATTAAAGTAGGACATTTGAAGCATTTTACAGGGAATGAAGTTAAAAACATTCTCGAGAAAAATGGTTTTAGAATAAAGAGAGTAAATAATATTGGTTGGCCATTTATGAATATAAAAAATATTCTGGCTTCTTTGTATATGAAAAGTTATAAGGGATCTATGTCCTTATCGGATAAAATTACCATGAAATTGTTTTATTATCTTTATAAAGTTTCGAGTAAGAAGTATGGTCCACAGTTAGTGGTGGTTGCCGAAAAAAAGTAAACTATTAATGAAAAAGTTTAAAGAAATCATATCTTCACGTCTTTTCGTTTGTGTAGCAATCTTTTTATGTGCAATTGCCTCTTTCGTTATGGTCACATATTTTACCGGTATGTTGAGAGTGGAAGAAAACTTCGGCTGTTATTACGATGCACTTGGCTCGAGTTTGTTACAAGGAAGACTGGATGTACCGGAAAAGTATATTGGTGGCGAGGCGTTTATTAGTAACGGAAAATTTTATGGATATTTCGGATCGTTCCCGGCTGTAATACGAATTGTTCTAAACACAATATTCCCCAATATGTTTTGCAAGTGGAGCCGAATTGTCGTCTATGTGTTTTATCTGCTTTCTGTATTATTGGTTTTTAAAATATATGAAGAATTAAAGAAGAAAGATGGAAAACCGAATTTGTTCGCCGACGGGGTTTATTTAATTTTGTTGGGATTGGGCAGTTCTCTATATTTTTTGACCAGTAAGTCTTACATTTATCACGAGTCAATTATTATTGCATCATTTTGCAGCCTTGCGTCATATTATTTTTTCATTTCTTTTATTAACTCAAAAAGAGATATTAGATTTATTTGGTCTTTAGTTTTCGCGTTCTTGGCAATTCACACCAGAGTAAATGTCGGTTTAGGCAATATGGTTTGCCTGGGAATATATGGGTTAATTTCTTCTATGTATTTATTTCATCTACCTAATGGGCTTCTTCAAAAACTAAAATTCATTTTTCCTAAAGAATATATCACTACCCATCTGAAGAAAAACCTATTTGCTTTATTGATTTTATTCTTTGTTACTGCCGTCACAATTGGCGGAATAAATTATATAAAATTCGGAAACGTATTAACTTTTGCTCCTCTGGATAAGCATCTGGATTTTATCAATAATCCGGCGAGGATGGCAAAGATGGAAAAATATGATAAAGGTTTCCTGCTGAATATTTCAAATCTGATTCACAATACTCAATATTATTTCGGGGTTGGTGGTTTGCGAGTGCTGCCAAAATTCCCTTTTATCACAGCCGAAGCATATAGAAGCTTTATCCCTCAGATAAATAGCATAGATAACGTAGAATTCAACGTAAGTTTGTTGTTCAGCAATCCAATTATTTTTATTTCTTCAATCATAGGATTTGTTGTCATTTTCATAAAGAAGAAGCATGTTGTTTTAAGGCTGGCTGTTTTGGGTAGTCTAGTCACAATGATTCTTACTTTGAGTTCAATTGGCGTAAGCGAAAGATATTTCCATGACTTTTTCCCCTTAATCGTGATTACGAGTTCAATCGGATTTTTTTATGTTTACGATCGATTAAGCAAAAATATTTTATTTAAAGTAATTTTGTTTTTGCTCATAACCTATTCACTTTATGTAAATTTTGCAATTACATTCCTGAACCAAAGAAAGGATTTCATTTATCAAACAACGGGAAATATCGAGCGTAATATGACAAGAATAGATGTAAAAGCTCAGAGCGGATTAGGGGACGCTGTTTATACGATAAATAGTATCTCTAGAATCGTCGTTGTCCAAAAATCTCCCGGAAACACGATGTCGATGATAGTAAAACCAAAAAACGCAAAATATTTTACTGTTTACCCGGCGATTTCACCCGATATATTCGATAAATTAACCGGGAATAAGATTGCATTTTTCGCAAGGATATATATCAATGATCAGATTTTTCAAGAAAAATCTATGGTAATAAGCCCGACAAATCAAGAGTTGGATAACAATTGGAATACATTCACCTTTGGACCATTTCCAAATAGCTCGAAAAGCTATGATGTGAAATTGTTGTTAATTACCGATTCTCAAGTTCAGGTTGATGATTCCGGTACCGGCTGGGGAGGTTTCTACTGGAACAATAATCTGGATTGGTTTAATACCTGGGTTAACAGGATGTTCGACCACTTAGAGAAATAGAGACTAAACAGATTTAAGGATGTTCAAGATTTTTTTGGCGGATACGTCCCAATCAAACCGTTTGGTGTTTTCTTTTCCATCTTTAATTAGTTTGACTCTGTCTTTGACCGAAAGAGAAATAACTTTATCAAGCGCATTTTTTATACTATCCACAGACATTGGATCTTCAATAAAAATTGCCGATTCTCCGGCCACCTCAGGGAGACTGCTAACGCGGGAGGCAACAACCGGGGTTCCTACAGCTTGGGCTTCGACAATGGGCATACCAAAACCTTCGTAAAGGCTGGGGAGAACAAAAGCACGACTGCCTTTGATTAGGGCAGGAAGATCGTCGTTGGGGGCAAATCCTGTAAAAATAACCCTATTTTCTATCCCTAAAGTTTTTGATTGTTCAAGAATTTGATCATAGAGCCAACCTTTTTTCCCGCATATGACTAATTTAAGTTGGGGCTTGTCGATTTTTGCAAAGGCTTCTATCAGGCGGTTGATATTTTTTCTTGGCTGGAGCGTTCCCCAATACAATAGATAGCTTCCGGTTATTCCGTATTTTTTCTTGACGGAGATAACTTTAGTTTTGGGTATTTTACCGTGATATACCTCCCTATCGAATGCCGGATAGACAACTTCGACTTTATCGGGATTGGTTCCGTAAAGCTTGACTATTTCGTTTTTGGAAAATTCTGAAATAGTAAGAATTTTTTTGGCCTTTTTTACCGATAATGGTGTCCATTTTTTTAATTGGTTTATATCGTAATTGGTGAAATATTCCGTTCCGAAACGCTCAAAGCTCATGTCCATCAAATAAATAACCGTTTTAGTGGGGGAAAAAAGAGGAGTGTAATGACTGGGTGAAAAAATTACATCAATTTTTGGCTTTCCAAACCAAAGCCTTTTTGTTAGACTAGTTAAAACCCAGGCCTTTTTTGAGCCAAATATTTCGTAAATGAGGTTCTCGTTTCCAACCGGCATATCCGGAAGTGGTCTTTCTTTTCCCAATGCATAGAGTTTATCTTCACCATTTATTTGCTTGGCTATGTGTGTAAAAATTTTGTAGGCTACTTGGTTGACTCCAACTCTTTGAGGTATATTTGCTTCGTTGATATCAAATCCAATATTCATAAATTATATTTTTTTGAGGGCCAGGACTTGTTCGTAAACTCGATGTGTTTCTTCGGCAGCTTTCTCCCAAGTAAATTTTGAGGCTTGAACTAGACTTTTTTGTCTTAGTTCACTTCTATCTTGGATAGCTTTGATTATACCAGCCGCGATTGATTCGATGCTTTCCGGATCAAAAAGCACGCCGGCCTCACCAACAACTTCCGGGAGACTGCTGACATCACTGACGGCAACAGCTGCCCCACAGGCCATAGCTTGAAGAGGCGGAAGACCGAACCCCTCATAAATACTAGGAAGAACAAAGGCGAGACAACCGGAGAAGAGTCCGGGAAGATCGGCATCGGGAATGAAACCGGGGAGCGAGACTCCTTCGGTCGGTTCGAGGATCTCTCCCCAGCCGGTACGTCCCCCAATAATCAACTGTAGGTTTGGGTATTCTTTTCTTACGATTTTGAAGGCTTTGATTAATCGTGCTTGATTCTTCCTCGGTTCCAAGGTTGATAAGGAAAAAATAAAATCTTCGTTTATTCCGTAGCGTTTTTTGACCAGTTCTTGAACATCAACCGATTGCGGGCAATAACGATCCTCAACTCCTTCGGGAATAACAACAATTTTATCTTCGGGAATTTTTAGAATAGAGATAAGATCTTCTTTGGTTGACTGACTGACAGAAATGATTTTGGCAGATTCACGCATGACCCAGGCCAAGCGTTTTTTGTGAGTATTTCTAATTGATTCTGTTGTGGTTTGAGGAAATTTAAAAGGGATTAGATCATGAACTGTGGTTACTTTTGGCAGCCGGGATGGCGGTTCGGTCCAATCCGAGGTATGGATTAGATCTACCTGGCCCACCAGCTTCTCGACGGGAAGAATATGAAGAGAGTTCCAGATAAAGTCCATTAGGGATGGCGGAAGATGATAAATTTTCGGAATACCTTTAAGTTTTTTTGCGAGGGTAACTAATTCTTGACTACGCCGAAACGAGCCCCCAAAGAGAATATATTCATCTTCCGGATACAACTTTATTAGCGATGCGGCAAGGTTTTTTGTATAGACAGAAACACCGGTGCCATAAATGGCTTGAGATATATCAATAGCAATTTTCATAAAACTTAGAATGAATAAACTTGGCCCAGATTATTAAAATTATAGACTGCTTTTTCTTTTGTCTTTATTTCCCTCACAGTGTTCAGGATTTGTCTATTCGGATCAGATAAATCAGAAAGATAATCCATGACAAAAATATTTTGATAATTTTTGGTTAGCGGAATTAATTTTTGTTTTAAATCTACAGAAGTTTTTCCCAAACTATCTTCCGCAGGATAATAAACGGCATCGGTTTTATAAAAAGTTAGGGGGGCAAAAACTCCAGGAAACGGCAAAACAACCAAAGCATTTTTTCCGGTGACAAATTGGCTAAAGCCGCGCCAATCTTCTCTTTGAAATTTTGGAGTTAGCCAAAATATTAGATTGGCAGCCATAAACAATAGACATATAAAGACAATAGCGACAAAGTGAAATTTCTTTGGCAATTCAAAGATGCCGGTGGCAACCAGAGTAAGGAATGCCGGCAAAACAAATAAATATCTCCAGTAGCCAAGGATGGGGATTTTAAAACTGACAAATGTTGCAAGAATCAATGGTACAAGAAAGAAATAGCAGAGAGATCTACTTTTTTTATTACCAAAAGAAAATAGAATCAATATCAAAAAGATAAGCAGAATAAATCCGCCAACGGCAAAATAGAGACTTTGAGGTTCTAAATTAATTCTGCCCAGGATAAATTTTATCGGGATTAGAAGTAAAGATTTGATGGTGGTTGAACCGGAAAGCAGACTCCATCCGGGTAGAGCATTTTGGATGTAGTTGCCGACTTGAAGTTGAGCCGAAAAGATCGGCCACCAGAGAATGAAAGCAATGACCATAGGAATTACAGACAGGGTGAATTTTCCAAGGTCTTTTTTCTTGGAAAAAAATAGATAGATTCCTTGACTAACAAGATTAAAGCCGGCACCATAAAAAGTGAAGACACATAACAAATTGGCTACAGAAACGTAAATATATTGTTCGTCCAATAAAGCCATCCAAGAAAGTAACACAAAAATAGTCGAGAGATTGTACATACGCAGCTCCTGAGAATAATAAATATGGAAAGGATTGAGGGCCAGAAATAAAGCTGCAATAAGAGGGATTTTTGAAGTGTTTCCAAATATTTTTCTACAAATAAGGAAAAGGAGAGGAACAGTAGCGGCTCCAACTAGAATTCCGGGAAGGCGGATCAACCATTCCGAGTTTCCGGCAAGAGGCAGCCAAAGCTTGAGAAACAAATAGTATAGAGGCGGTTGAAAATCGGCTTTGATATAGGTAAAAAACTGGGCAAGAGGAACGCGTGCGGCCATAATCGATGCGCCTTCATCAAGCCAAAAGCTTTGATTTGAAAGAAGCAGACGAAGAATTAAACCAATTAATGTTAATAAATAAATCATTAATGTTTTTTTGTGTAATTTTTTACCGAAAGAGTTATGTAGTAGACAGATTGAAGATAGCTTAGAAAAAGGCCATGGTAACCATCGAGGAATCCAAGTTTGTATATGTAACGTTTGAAAAAATCTCTAAAAAACCACCAACGAGGGCAATAATGATCTTGCTTAGCCGCAAGACTTGAATAACGATCTATTTTTTCGATAAACTCGGAGATTGTTTCATAATTGGTGTGAATTAAATTGTTTTTTAATTTTCCGACAGGTTTTCCGGTTACATATTCTTCATGAACCAGACTTTGCCATTTTCCACTGCCCTTTTTATATAACCAAATATGACAATCATCTTTCGGTCCCCAATCAGTATGAAGGATTGGTTTCCCCCAAATGTAATTGAGCCGAGGAATGTAATAAGCAGAATATTTTTCCGATTCAATAGCCTTTCTAATTTCCTGTGCCAATTGTTTCGATACTGTAACATCCGCTTCGATAGAAAGAATCCAATCCCCTTTTGCTTCGTGATCGCCAAAGTTTCTGGTATCGGAAAACGAAACAAATGCATGCTTGATTACTCTTGCACCCAACTCCTTGGAGATTTCTATGGTTTTGTCAGTTGATCCGGAATCAATAACTAAGATCTCGTCAGCAATTTTTTTCACCGACTTTATCGAATCTGGTATATGTTTTTCTTCGTTTAGGGTGGGTATGACAATGGTTAGTTTCATTTGGTTAGTTTATAAAGTCTGAAATTTGGGACAGTTAAACCCATTTCAGATATTTTATATGGATAGTAGGACATAAGCTCATACACTTTCGGATTTTTTATATCGTAAGTTTCAGGTGCAAATGCATATAAAGCATCGATATTAGTATATTCGTCTACAGGTTGTGGTTTTTTGTTATAAATATATGTCAGTAAATATCTCAGCTGGTGTGCTTGGGTATCGAAATCCCATAGAGTGGCGACATTGAATCTTGAGGGTGGGTTCGCTTTTGAAATGATAGAGGATGCGGATTCGAGCACCGGCAGGTTTATTCCCGGCACAATACCTGTTGATGAATTGAAATTAATAAGAGGCGAGTTCATGTTAACTAGGATGAAAGCAACTAGAGGAATAATACAAAGAGGCTTCCGGATTTTATATAAAAGTGTAGTTACTCCGGCATAAAACAAGAATAAATAAGGAATTAAATACATAAAGTCATAATAATGAATACCCCCGACTACCCTGTGGTTTATAACGTCGAGTAAATATAACCATAGAGTCCTGGTGTAATAAAAATCATGACGAAGATCGAAGATGACCATCGTTAGCGCCCCAAAAATGATTCCTATAAAAAATACCGAGACTGCTTGAATCTTCTTTTTTGAAAATAAAATCGACAAAATAAATATTAATAAAATAAAGGGGAAGAATAAATATTGAAGGCCAAAGCCCACTCCGCCTATTACCCCTAACCAGAATGGATAAATAATCTTTTGACGTTTTTTGTAAAGATTTATAAATATCCAAAGAACCAGGACTCCCAAAAGAGGAAGAAAATTCAAATTCCAAATAAACAGGGAGTGGTGAATCATCTTTGAACTAAATAAGAAATATATCAGTGCAAAAACAGCGGTTACTTTTCCAAAGATTTTTTTTGTGACAAAAAAGAATAGAAGAGCAGTAAAAAGATTTAGAAAGGCAAAAACATAGGTAATCGGCAACGGATTGTATTTAAATATGACGATTAAAGGAACAAGTAAATAATTAAAATAAGCTCCGTGATAAGGATTTAGGCCGGTACTAGTTGCTCTTTGTAAATTTACCTCCCCCAGCAAAGAAGGTTTTTCCAGATATGATGCGGAAGTAAGAAGGGATATTGCTTGCTCCGGGCCAAAAATTAGTCTATTTTCAAAATTATAGAGTCGTAAAAAAGCGCCAATCGCGAATAAAACTATGATTAGAATTAGAAAGCTTCTAGTTCGATTCATTAAGTTCTATTGTAAACTAGAGCAGAATGAAGAAGTTGTCCATAATTGTGCCTGTTTATAACGAAAAAGCCTTTATTAAAAAGGCTATCGCGGCGGTGCTTAAAGCAAATATTGGAAAACTCAAAAAAGAAGTCATCGTTGTTGATGATGGTTCCCGAGATGGTACGACTCAAATCTTAAAAAAAATAAAGAGCCGGAGAGTCAAAGTATTTTTTCAAAAAAAGAATCAAGGCAAAGGTGCCGCGATTAGAAGGGGCCTGAAAGAGATCACTGGAGACATTGTAATCATCCAGGATGCCGATCTTGAGTATAACCCTGGTGAGTATTCACTCCTTCTTCAGCCGATCTTAGATAAAAAGGCCGATGTGGTATTTGGCTCGAGATTTTTGGGAGATAGACCACATAGAGTTCTCTACTATTGGCATATGGTAGGAAATCATTTTTTGACTCTATTATCAAACATGATGACAAATATAAATCTTACAGATATGGAAACCGGCTACAAGATGTTTACGAGGGAAGTTGCAGATAAATTGCACCTAAAAGAAAACCGATTTGGAATGGAACCTGAGTTTACGGCAAAAATTGCCGGGATGAAATGCAGAGTTTATGAAGTGGGTATAAGTTATTCAGGTAGAAATTATGATCATGGGAAAAAGATTGGCTGGAAAGATGGCCTTCATGCCGTGTGGTGTATTCTGCGCTACAACTTGTTTGATTAGGAATTGGCCCGGCGCCATTCCAAAATATCTTCAAGCGTTTTTTCAAGGGGAATTTCAGGAGTCCAACCGGTTTCTCCGGTAATTTTTTCATGGCTTCCATATAGATCAGGTGCATCCGATGGTCTAACCCGGGATGGGTCCAGCTGGAGTTCGATTTTAACTTTTGATAAAGAGATAAGTTTATCGACGATATCACGAACCAAGACGCTTTTCCCGGAACTTATGATGTACCTCTCTCCCGGTTTGCCTTTTTCGATCAGTAACCTGTACCCGCGGACTACATCCCGAACATCACAGATATCTCTTTTGGAAGAAAGATCTCCCGTTAGAACAATTGGCTTCTTTTTCCCATTTTCGATCTCGACGATTTGTGAAGAAACGTCGGAGGTAATAAATCCTAGAGACTGTCCCGGGCCGGTGTGATTGAAGGGGGTGACATAGACAATGTCAAAGTTAAATGCACGGACATATTCTTGCGACAAAAACCAGTTCGCTGTTTTACTGATTGAATACGGATTAGTTGGATTTACCCGTGTCTTTTCTGTTATGGGAAGATTTTCAGGTAAGACGATGCCGTATTCTTCCGAAGAACCAATCACAATTATTCTTGGTTTATAACTCGATATATTTTTAACTGCTTCGAATAAATTAATTGTTCCGATTGTATTAACGGAGATTGTCTTTTGAGGAATTTTATACGAGAGTCCCGGTTTGGCCTGACCGGCAAGATGGACAATAATATCCGGTCGAATCTTTAAGATGAGTACGGATAGTTGATCCTGCTTTTCGATATCGCAAACAAAAACATTTTTTGATAATCCGGTTTCAGGCGCAAGAAGCGTTGTTCCATAAACCTGATACCCATTGGATTCCAACTCTTTCCAAAGATATTGGCCAGCGAAACCTTCACTGCCGGTGATTAAAACCATTTTCATTTATGATTGATTTTTTAGTAGATCCAGATCGGCATCTACCATAATTCCCATCAGTTCTTTCATAAATGTTTTCGGCTCCCAACCAAGTTCTTTTTTGGCCAAAGAATAATCCCCCATCATATCCGTGATTTCTGTCGGCCTTAATAGTTTCGAATCGGAGATAACGTGATCTTCCCAATTCAGACCCACATGATCAAAGGCGGCTTTGCATGCGTCTTTTATCGAATAGCTGGTATTCGTACCAATAATGTAATCTTTCGGAGTTGGATGCTGGAGCATAAGCCACATAGCTTCTACATATTCTTTGGCATATCCCCAATCACGAGTAGCATTTAGGTCACCCAAATGTATCTTGTTGTTTTTATCTACCAGCGGTTCACCTATTTCGTTTATGGGAGGATTTTTGATTCCCAGTTTTATACAAGCAACGCCGGTACTTATTTTCCTGGTAACAAAATGCAATGAACGGCGGGGTGATTCGTGATTAAAAAGAATTCCACCACAGACAAACATGCCATACGACTGGCGGTAGCAGCTAACCATCATGTGGGCATAGGCTTTGGCAATTCCATAAGGATTGTTGGCAAAAATGGGTGTGCTTTCATTGGCGTGTTCTATTCCCTTAACGCCACCGAGAATTTCGCGGGAGGTGGCTTGATATATGCGAGCTTTAGGGCAAAAATGACGAACGGCCTCAAAAACTCGAACAGGACCGAGGGCTGTAACTTCTCCGGTATAAAAGGGGTGAGTCCAGCTATCGGCAGGAACGCTTTGAGCGGCGATATTGTAGACTTCATCCGGCTGATGTTTGATTATTACCTGATTGATGGATTCCTGATCGGTAAGATCGGCGGCTTCTAAAATCACTTTTCCTTTTAGATGTTCGATGTTGGGACGAACTGTGGAAGTGGAACGGCGGATGGTGCCGATAACTTTATATCCTTTTTTAAGTAACAAATCGGCTAGATATGAACCATCTTGAGAAGTGATACCAGTGATTAGAGCAACCTTGGTTTGTTTCATAGTGTTTTTATTCTACACGACAGATCAATTAATACTTAATCAGTTCGTAGTTATTGTAAGTTCGATAATAATAAATTTCTGCTTTGAGTTCTTCGGTTTTATAGTCGATTCTCTGGCTGGGACTAAGTTTGTCGAAAGGAAAAATTACCAAACGTCCGGAGTTAAATAACCTGCCGGTAGCGGGACAAAAATCCGGTTTGCCCATGGCTGAACCTTCAAGATTATCGCAAATGATCAACGAATCTCCGTTTCCGATGAGATTTTCTTTGTATGAAAGGTAATATATGGCAATTGAAGCTCCGAAGGAATTGGCCGTGCCATATAACGTAGTCTGATTATTTCCCAAGTATTTTTGCTCCTGGGCAAATAGGCCCAAGATATCCGGAGCATTAGACTTGGAGCCTACCAGTGATAGATCGCTTTTTATGGACATTGTGGCAATCGATAGCAGTATGACAATTCCCAACCAACGATTGATCTTGAGAGACACCCAGAGGGAAAAGGCAACGAAGAAAATAACAAATTGATGGGCGATGATAAAGTACTCCGGCGATCTTGGGCCTTTATAAAAACGGACAGAAATTATTTCTAAAATAAAGGTCGTGAAAATGATGTAGAAAATTTTCGGTAACCGAATCTTTTTTAGATAGGAAAATACTAGAGAGACGACGATCAATCCGGAATAAAGATAGCCTGTTAGGGGAATTCCGCTTAATATCTGACCAAAAGTAGATGGCCAGAATTTGGTAAATTCAGTGAGCCAACGGACGGGAGTATAAAATTTTTGTTGACCATGCAATGAATAGTCAATGATACTTTTCGTCCAGGCAAGATTGTGTTGGAATTCAAAAATTATCAGAGGGACAAAGCCGATCAGGAATCCCAGGGAAATAAAAATTATGTTGATTATTTTTTCTTTTAATTTCCCCGGAGTGAAAAGGATAGTTAATGGGAGCAAGAGAAGTAAACTTAAAGCCTGGAGATGGCTATTAATAGCGAGAGCCACAGAAAAGCCAAGTAATATCGGAAATATTTTTAATTTTGTATTTAGCGTTCGTTCGAGGGCAAAAAATGCCAGGGCGGTGGCAAAAGAAACAAGCACAGTGTTTAAAAGAGTTTGGGCGTTACCAACTTCGGCAAATGAGATCGCGCAGAGAAAGGCGGCGATAAATCCAAAAGTTTTGTCGAAGGCCCCCTCCCCTGTCTTGTAAACCAAAAATACAGTGAGAAGTGAAAGAAGGGTGAAACCAATCCATGGAGAAAATATACCGGGAATTATGAGTGTAAATAAAGCAATAAAGTAATAATAAAGCGGGCCAAAATTAAATCCCCAAGCGGAAGAAGGTGGTCCCATCAGCGGAAGTTTGTGATTCCTGATTGAGAAAAGACCAATGATGGCATCACGGGCTGAGTCTTGACCGAAACCAATGCGATCGGAGTAATGATAAAGACGAAAAAAGGCAGCGATGATTAATATTGCCAATAACACATAATTGGCTTTGGGAAATTTTATTTTCATATATCGGATAAGTAAATGTTTTCAAAAAACAAGGGGGGTCATCTCGACTTATTCTATATCAATACCTAGACAAGACTAAAGATATTTTAGGTGATATTTCTTTTTCAATTGCAAAATCTCTTTCAGATGACTCTGTCGATACGCCAGACGATAATATTTGGCGTCAATTAAAAACCGATAAAAGGCATAGATGATAGAGACAATAAAGCCATGAACTCCTTCCCGGTAGAATTTCCAAATAATGTATTTATAGATAAATTCTTTGGCAGGATCAAAGAATAGTTTGATGACGATTTTCCAGGTTTTAACATCGGGATTATTGTAAAAAATGATTTTTGCCTCCCTTGAGGAGTAATGATCGATTTTCCGTAAAAACTCAATAATGGTTGGATGACTGAAATGAAGAAGATGGCCTTTTAGAGTTTCAACATTACTATTCTTATTTAAATACCAAGATCTGACAACAGGAATCTTTAATAAAATTATGCCCAGCTCATCTCCCTTTGCCAAACTTTGGGTTTGAATTCCAAAACCTTCAGCGGTCTTTTGGGTTTGATATTTGAAACTGCCTTTGCGGAATAATCTAACAAATGGTTTTTGCTGTTGGTCCGATCTGTCGAACAACTTGCCGAATTCATAGTTAATAAATCCGGTTTGGTAAATAGTTGCTTTCGACCGATGCTTCCCTAAGACAATCGAGACGACTTCTTTCTGGAGAGTATCATCGAGTCTTTCATCTGCATCCACTACCATTACCCAATCGTTTTTGGCCGAATCGATCCCCCAGTTCTTATTATTGAAAACAATTCCTTTAGAACTACCTCTATCGACCAAGACCTTACACTTCATTTTTCTAGCTATTTTCTGACTGTTGTCTTCATTCCGATAATCAATGACGACAATGACTTCATCAGCAAGTGATTTTGCGTGTCTAAGAAAGCTCGGAAGTATTTTTTCTTCGTTTAGGACAGCCGTAACTATAGTAAGTGGAATTTTTTTCACCATTTATGGTTATTCTTTTACTATAACCTTAATACAGGCTGAATGTTACTTAAAGTCGTATTTGAAGTCGAGGCTGTTTGATTTTTTATTTTGGGTAGTAACGACTGTGATCATGCCAGTTTTTGTGGTCTCGGGGTTGGTTCTGAAAGTGATTGTATTGTCAGTCCAGGATATCACACACTGCTCTATGCCATCTATATATACCTTTCCGGTAAATGGTAGATTTTTGAAATTCTTGCCATAAATTACGACATCCACCCAAGCTTCGCTAGTTTCTGGAATAGAAAGAGAAAATATTTTTATGTCGCCGACGAAGTTTGTAGTCTTACCCAAGAAGAAGCCGAATATTAAATATGCAGAAAGTGAAAAAATGGCGACCTTCGGCCATATTCCTTTAGATTTTTTACTAAAATAAAAAACTAAGTACAAAATGATAAAAGATGCAACGAAAGCAAACCAAGTACCTTTTATGAACAGACTAACGAAGTTTGTAGGGAAATATGCTTTGTACTGTTCAAAAACTCTATGAATATTATTTATTGTAGAATTAATCAAGGCAGCAGAAGCAAAGATGTCGAGCAAAATATAGACGATGGGTGGAACTTTTCTGAGGAATGAATCCGGTGCGACTTTGACATTGGTAATATTTTTATAGAAAGATTTTAGCGATAATATTTTCTTGGGTTTTTTCTTTAATTCATAAATCTGCTGAATTACGGCAATACATAAAAATAAATATGCCCAAATGGCCGATTTTTCTGCCAAATCATCCTGCTTGGCGATTATTAATAATGGCGTAATGATTAAAAAAGTCAAGGCAAAAGAAGCCGCGATTTTGGATTCAAAACGGAATCTTTTGGAAATCAGTGCCCAAAGGAAAATAACGGAAATGTATAACAAGTCATGGCTGGATTGCAAGTAAAATATATCCCAGTAAGCGAAAGCTATTGCCACTGATGTGAGAATCTGGAAACTTATGCCTTCGGTCAATAGGTAAAGTAAATAAATAATGAATGGTAAAAAGGAGAAAAAAGTATTTGTTCTTGTATCTGCGTCACCAAAAACATTTACAAATTTATTGATTACAAAATAGGAAAGTAATTGTTTATTTTTTAATAACGCACCTCTGGTAAAGCTGGATTTGGCGACAAAAACAGGCTTTTGATAATCAATCAGGATTCCGCTTCCGGTGGCTCCATTAAGTGATTCGAGTTCAAAGTCGTAATACTTATCGGCTGAATTTACGATTATGGGAAAACCAAAAGGGAAAGCTTGGTGAGGAAGGAATTGATCTGTCTTGTAATTTGCCTGGTAGTACCAATCTTTTTGGCCCGATTCTTTTAATCTGAAGGCGAGAGTATCGTTACTGTCTCTGTCTTGATTATAAAAACGAACCAAAATTACACCCAGGTTGGGAAAATCGGAATGAAAGTTACCAACAACCTTATCCCCTTTAATCAGTTCTCCGGAAGTGGGAGAGACAAGGTCGGTAAAATCACCGCGAACATCCAGATTAAGCAGACCGAACTCCCCTGCTTTTAAATAATTAAATAAGTTGTATCCTCCAAGAATAAGAAGAATAACTAGAACGATAAAAAATTTTATAGTTCTATTAAATTTTTGCCTCACAATGGGTATTATATAGATTCAATTAAATAACTATTTACAGGCCGACCAGAGACCAAGATTGGATTCTCTGGCCATTTTTTCACTAGTGAGGAATTCATTTTCATATTTTACGTCCGGAGGAAAGGTGGCGATGACGGCATATCCTTCTTTCACAAGCGTGTCATTTACCATTTTGTCTCCAAGATAGACATAACGGAGAAGTCTTCCGTATCTGTCGGTTTCGGAAACGTCTTTGACTAAGTTAACATCTTTTCCTGAAATCATTGATGTTAGTTTATCTTTGGCTTCCTGTGCAAAGCAGTCGATCTTGTTATTTTTATTTTTCATCTCGGGGGTATCCATACCAATCAGTCTCACTCTTATGTCTCCTTCGATTACAAAGGTATCACCATCAATAACTCTAACCACTTTTTCGGTTGAAGTTATTGGTTGAGCAACTATATTAGATTTGGGTTGGGGAAGATTCGTATTCCGGTGAGAATAATAAAAGAAAGTAAGATAAATATATGAAGATATAAAAAAGGCGAAGACAAAAATCTTTAGAATATTTGGGGTCTTGTTTTTCATGCCGTTAATAGTCCTTTTGCAAATGCCAGCAATGCATAAGGTGCTTCTTTTAGGATTCTCAACTTTATGATGGCGATCGATATTAAACTTAGTGGAAATTTAATATGCTTTCTTATTAATCTGCCATAGGATTGGTAATAAAGTTTGTTCCTGGTTTTGATATCAGTTCTCGTTCCCCCACTAGATGCTCTATGGTGATACACGAGCGCATCAGGCGAGAATATAATCACACCAATTTTTGAAACTCTTAGCCCCAGATCAATTTCTTCAAACGAACTTAGAGGGGGTGGAAATTTGGTGTCAAATCCACCGACGGTTTCCAATATTGATTTCCGGAAAGACATGTTGCAGCCATAAGGGTGAACTACATTTTGTCTACGTTCACCCCAAAAATTTTTTACGAAAGATGTTCCCAGTTTATTCATTGTTCCGGTTTCAACATCTTTATTTGCCGGAATAGCTTCTCCGTCGTTAATCACTCTTCCGGAAACTCCTAAAATATTTGAATTTGAATATTCTTTTAGGTGAGCTTTTATAGTATTTGGTGTAATCTCGACATCGTCGTCGAAGAAAATAACAATCTCGCCCTTTGCTTTGGCAATCCCCTGATTTTTTGCGACCGAAGTATTAGGGTGTTTTGAATTACTTTGATCGATTATCACGACCTCGATATCCGGCGTATATTGGTGAATTTGTTTCTTCAGATTTTCTGCCAATCCGGGTCTCTTGTAAGTAGGAATCACAACTGAGGCGTTCATGACTCTTTACTTAGTTTGTTAAAACTAAATTGCCAGATAATCTCGGAGCCTAGGGCAGATCCGAGCAAAAGCACAGATAATCCAACTGATATGGCAAGTGAGGGTGAGCTGTGACTAACATTTGTAGCGATGATCCAGGCAACCGCAAAACAAAATAAATTCAAAATGCCAACTAACATATGTTTTTTAAGTGCATAAAGTGGCTGAAGAAATACGCTAATTATTCCCCAGCCAAATACAGGGATGAGATAGTAAGGAATGAGAACAACCGCACGGCTGTAATCTTCGAGTGTGAATTTTCCGCCGACAAATAATAACTTGATAAAGACAGGCGCTATAAAATAAATGGATAGAGCAAGAATAATTGATAAAATAATCGCAACTATTTTTACCTTATTTACCAATTCTTTGGTTTTAACATAATCTTTTCTGGCCAATCGCTCGATTATATTCGGCAGGAAAAGTACTTGAATTCCAATGGTGATCAATCCGGCGGATAAAGAACAAACTTTATATATTAGATTGTGAAAAATAATATACCCTGCCGGTAGTTGTGCGCTGAATGTCCGAACAATAAGCCCATCACTTTTTAACGCCAGTATTCCTATGACCAGAGGCAACCATAGACTCATCATGGGAGCAATATTTCCGATTTTTAGTTTGATATTTTTTGGCAGAACGAAAAATATCTGGGCGATAATGTTTAATACAAATGAGTAAACAAGTCCCCAAGCGCCAAAGGACTTGAACAAAATGAGAACGAGGGCAAGATTTACAATACTTCCGATCGTTTGTGCAAGAGGAAATTTGGTATATTGCTTTTGGGCATAGAGTCTCATACCAAGGATCGTTACGAAAGTAGCAAAAGGAATTGACAGGTTGAGGATCATAAACATCCTAATCAATATCGGTTGTGAAAGTTCAGATTTTCCAAACAGTTGGACCATGATAAATGGCGATAACAGATTGAGCAGAATAGCGATGGCGATACTTAATAGAGTTAGTGTGGTGAGTTGTTTGTTGAAATAATCATCCGCATTTTCTTTGTCCTTTACTAATTTTTCTCCATAAACCGGAAGAAGGGCATCGTTTAGTGTTCCGTATATTACGGTAACAATAATAGTTGGTAGGGTTACGGCAGCTAAAAAGAGGCTATAGTCAACGGAAGTTCCGAAGAGCCGAGTGAGAACAATATTGGAAATAACCTGAATAAGAGTAGAAAGAAAGAAAATTATGGTGACAAGAAGGGTTTTTCTTTTCATTTTTTGTTATCAAATCCCCAGGAATATAATTCTAGTGGCCATTTTTCGTCAGGTGATAC
>CAISLM010000047.1 GCA_903886255.1 Candidatus Collierbacteria bacterium | reverse complement strand
CGGACAAGTTGAAAAGCTAAACAAACTAGTCCAAGACAGAAACGCCGTAATCCTCAAACATAATTACATGAGCTGGGATCTACAATGTGATGAAGTTATTGGTATCCGTGGAGATTCGCTTGAGTTATCTCGCAAAGCAGCTGAAACCGACGCCAAGGTTATTCTCTTTTTAGGCGTCAAATTTATGGCTGAAACTGCTAAAGTCTTAAATCCTGACAAAACTGTTCTTATTCCTTCCTTAAAAGCCGGTTGTTCTCTCGCGTCAAGTATTACCGGCAATGACGTCCGTAAACTAAAACAAATGTTTCCAGGTGTTCCTGTAGTTGCTTACGTCAATACCGACGCCGACACTAAATCTGAAGTTGATGTTTGTTGCGCTTCCGGCAATGCCGAAAAGGTCGTTCGCTATGTTTTAGAAAAATGGAATACAAACAAAGTGATCTTTCTCCCCGATCAATATCTGGCTCAGAATATCGCTCGAGATATGGGTGCATATATTACTTTTCCCGATTCGACAAAGGCAGCACCCAAACTTCCCAATGACGGAATTACTATTATTGGTTGGCCGGGAAAATGCGAGGTTCACGAAAAATTTACTCCTCAAGACGTAAAGGAACTTCGAAAAGACTTCCCTGGTGTTTATATTATGGCTCACCCCGAATGCCCACCTGAAGTCATAGAAAAAGTCGATTTCTCCGGTTCTACCAGTGAAATGATTAAAAATATTTCTGAGCCGGATATTCAAGATCGTCAAGTTGCTTTCTTCACTGAATGTGCCATGGTCGAAATGTTGGCGGCGCAGCACCAAAACGTTTTGCAAGTTTGTTCCATCCAAAAACGTTGTCCTCACATGGCTCAAAATAATTTAGAAACAGTGATTGCGGCTCTAGAAAATATGCAATACGAAATTACTATTCCCGAAGACTTAAGAAAAAAAGCCGAGGTTCCAATCAGAAGGATGATTGCTATTAAGTAATCGTTATTTACAATTAATCAATTTATCTAGCTGCGCCGACATCACATCATCCATTCGAAAAGCACCCGGCGAAAATGGATGAGGCAACCATTCGTCAGTATCTGTTTCGTAGGCCTCAATCTTCTCTCCCAACTTTACTATTTCCACCTTTAACGGAACGTTATCGCCCCTGAATCTCCGAATTATTTCGTCCAGTTCCAGAATAGCTTGTCTATCACGATAAAAGGGATTTATCATTTCCCCACCTCCGGCAATCACCAGTTTAGTCAAACCCATATGTTTTTCCGATACACTACCGGCAGGATAATCATTCATCCAATTCAAAACGGCTGCCATTACCGGCGTGACCGAATCATAACCAACATTTGTATAGTGAGATCCTCTCCAAACACTTCCGTCTTCGGACACTAGTGCTGCTCCGTACATCTTATGTTTCATGTTTTCCGGCAAATAAATATCCACTCCGGCTCGAGAAGCCAAATATGCCTTATCTATGCCTTCCTCACTTAATTTAGATAAATCTATCTGTCGGAAATTTTCAAATAAATAATCATTTAAATGCGTCAGTACCACTCCTGTTTCGTTTCCATTCAGAAGAACTAAATTTGGATTGCAGTAAGTACTCAACACATCTCTGCAATTTCCACAAGGGCGACCACAGCTATCTGAGGTAACTATCTCGCCTTCTTTTTTGTACCAGGCAATTGCCTCAAGCGGACTATTGGTTAAGTCTCTCATCCCTGAGATAACAGCCGTTTCTCCGTGAATAAAGGCATCACTAAATCCATATTCCTTATTACCACCGAGATACTCTGTTCCATCCCTTGCTATTCCTGCCGTCCTTACATAAAAACCGGATTGGTGGGGATACGCCTTGGCTTCTTTCGCCCTCAAAATCAAGTTTACATAACGTTCTTTTTCCAAATCACTCAGCACCAAACCTCTTTTATTTTCTAAAAATGGAGAATAAACAATTTTTTCCATGTTCCCTAGTATATCAATTGACTATGTCAAATCAAACAAGATAAAATGAATCGTGACCAAAAAACATATCATTATTTCTGTGGCAATTGCCTTAATTATTATTGTTAGCTTTTTTATAATTCGTGACTTCAGTGCCGGCAATGCTTCATTTTCGGCTCAATTTGCCGATAATGTGTTGAGACCAATTATTGGAAATACCGCGACTATAAAACTGGAAACATTTCTTTTTAATACTCAAGATAAACTCCAACAAATTGTTGACAACAATTCAAATGGACAAGAACAAGTTACTTCTCTCGCCAACCTTACCTGGCAACCCGTTGTCACAGTGAATAACGATTCCCAAAAACCGATAATTCAAACAGCCAATGTTAATCCCGATCCAAATAGAAATTACACGCTCGTCCATCTTGTGAAGATTGATACCACCCAGGTAATGATTGGTGCGGTGGCAGGCAAAAAAGAACCGGCCTCTGAAGTGGGAATGCCGGGAACTGGTGTAGTTCCCAGCCAAATCACCCAAAATAATAGTTTGATTGCCGCTTTCAATGGTGGGTTCCAATATCGTGATGGTCAATACGGGATGATTCTCGACGGAACAACCTATCTTCCCTTAAAACCAAACCTGGCCACATTTGTTGTCGACAAATTAGGAAAGATAAATATCATTAACTACAACAATAATATCGATCCCAATCAATACACAGTCATTCGACAAAATGGCGAGATGCTTGTTGAAAATGGCAAAGTAATTCCTTCTTCCAATGATGTCCTTGCTAAGGCGTGGGGAAGGACGATTACCAGCTCTATGTATACATGGCGGTCAGGAGTTGGCATTACTACTAATGGTGATCTTATCTACGCCGTCGGAAACTCTCTCATTCCCGAAACACTTGGATTAGCTCTCCAATCTGCCGGTGCGGTCAATGCCATGCAGCTTGACATTAATCCTTTCTGGGTCAGG
>CAISLM010000046.1 GCA_903886255.1 Candidatus Collierbacteria bacterium | reverse complement strand
TGCATTTAACAATGTCAACAATGGGGGAACAGTGAGTTATGAAACCAGAAGCTCGGCCGATGGATCGTCTTGGGGAGCCTGGCAGGCCATTTCAGGAAGTAATGTTCAATCCGATCCAAGAAGATACCTGGAATGGAGAGCTACCATCAACTCAATTGCAGATATGAGCGACTCCCCTGTCATTAATGGGATGACAGTGAAGTACATAGAGGACACAACAGCACCGGTGAATCCGCAGACTGCGGCTCTGGGATTTTCAACCACATCGACTCCTTCGGCTGATATTATTTCCAATGTTTGGGCTGACTTTGCGACACCAAAATTTACATGGGATGCCGGAGTAGATACAGCCGCCAATGGTCAATCATCGTCGGGAATTGAAGGTTATATGACATTACTGACAAAAACGGCGGACGCTTCGCCTTCGGCAAGCATGGCTTCCACCTGCTACAAATATGCACTTGAGGGGCAGAGAAGCTTCACCGTCGGCAGCTCGCCGGCAACTTGTGCGTTGACCGATGGTATTTGGTATTTGAGAGTGCAAACAAAAGATTTTTCCGGCAACGTTTCCGATCCGGTGACTTTATTTACTTACAAATATGATGGCTCGATTCCGAATGCGCCGATTTCGATTGCTTCGACATCTGTTGGTTATTCAGCCAACAACACATTTGGCTTTTACTGGCCGGCAGGAACCGACAATGGGCCATCCGGGGTCTTGGGTTATGAATACAAGACCGGCATATCCGACGGGTCAACCTTTTCCGATTGGCAGTTTACGTCAGCCACTTCCGTGAATAATATTCCGGCTTACAAAGAAGGTCAAAACTTTATTTATGTAAGAACTGTGGACGTGGCCGGCAATGTGTCGGGTGTAACTTCAAATAATTTAACAGTGGCTTCATTCTATTACAACGCTTCGGCCCCTTCGGCACCTGTAAATATTGCCATTTCGCCCAACACGACAGAGGACTCTCAAGCCGAGTCAAATGTTTTTGACGTGACCTGGGATAAGCCGGCATCTTTCTCGGGTGAAATTGCCAAGTATTATTACTGCGTTAACTGCACACCGTCGGAGTACAACATGACGGAGACAACGCCATCAGAAACAGTCAGTAGAACTCTTACCAATGTGGCCTTGGCAACTCAGCAGGGGAAAAACACTTTGTATATTTTGGCTGAGGATAACAACATGAACACAACGACAGGACATGGAAACAGAAGTTTCCAGGCTTATGCAACAGCGGATTTCTTTGCTAAAACAATTGCTCCTTCGGCGCCGACAAATCTATCTTTAAATGATGCTTCGGATCGTGATGCGTCTCTATGGAGATTATCATTAACCTGGAAAACAGCAACTGATGGTGGGGAAGTAGCCAAATACCAAATCTACCGTTCCATCGACAATGTGGCTTTTACAAAACTGGGTGAAACAACTTCGACCGCCTACACAGACGCCGATTTGTTGCAATCACAGAAATATTTTTACAAAGTGTTGGCGATGGATAATGCCGGTTCGCCTTCACTTTTCTCAACCACTGTTTATCGATCTCCCGAAGGTAAATATACGACCCCGCCAACTATCGGCGGTGTGCCGGTGGTGACACCCGGATCGTCAACAGCAATTGTGCGCTGGAGTACGGGAAGAATCGCTTATGGCACGGTGGAATATGGAAAAACAGATGGCTACGGGTCCGGTTCAACGGAAACAGTGATGACCAAAGACCATGCCGTAAAAATTACCGGACTGGCACCGGGAATGACATATCACTTTAGGACACAATCTTTGGATGATTCAGCCATGACCGATTACGACAGAACGGCGGCCTATTCCGGAGACTACACATTTTCGACTCTTAACTCAGCCCAGATTTCAAACGTAACCATCGAAGAAGTGACTTTAAACACGGCGGTAATTTCCTGGATGACATCGAGTTTGTCGACATCGACAGTGGAATATGGCGAGACGACCAATTATGGTATGACTGAGGATGTGTCAACATCGGCTTCGGAAAGTTCGCACATTGCCCGACTCACTAATTTGAAACATTCAACCGATTATAATTTCCGAGTTCGCGGAATTACTTCCGATGGTGATGATATTTTCTCGGAAAATTATATTCTTTCGACTTTGAAATTTCCGAAGGTGACGGCCGTGGTGCTGAATACAGATCAAGGTGCCGGTGGAGCATCAGTAGTGCTGGCTTGGGCCACAAACGTATTAACTACCGGTGAAGTGGAGTATCAAGCCTTAAAACCGGAAGGAAATATTAGTTTGCCGGAGTTGCAAAATATGTCGCAGACGAGCTTGGCGAGTGTTTCAGCCGCCCCTGTTGGTAAAGCTTTGATTGCCTACTCAGGTGAAATGGTAGATAAGCATTTGATGAGAATGGATAACTTACAAGACGGGATGATTTATGTCTTTACGATTCGCGGCAGAGACACTTATGGCAATCAGGCAATTTCCGATCCAATCCGTTACGTGACGGGTCTGGATACCCGACCCCCGGTGATTTCCAATATTGTGATTGAAACACCGATGCTGGCCAGTGGGGCCGATGTAAAAGCTCAGGCAATAATTTCCTGGGAAACCGATGAACCGGCGATCGGCCAGATTCTTTGGGGAACAGGGACGGGGTCGGAATATGGAAACAAGAGTGAGACGGATGCGATGCCGACGACAAAACACACCATTGTGTTGCGTGATCTTCAGCCAACTACCAGCTATCACTTAAAAATCGAATCAACTGACGCATCAGGAAACTTGGCGAGCTCTCAGGACTCGGTGGTGGTGACGCCGACTTCACAACAAGCAGCCCTCGATATCGTTTTAAAGAACTTGGAAGATGTGTTTGGCTTCCTCAAACTATGATTAAATGATTGAACCTGCAATGAAAAAGATAAATATAAAATTGAACCGACAAACAGTCAAAGAATTAAAGGAAAAATTGGCTATTTGGTGGTCGGGAGGAAAGAAGGGGACGATTTCGCAAAAGAGAGTTTTCTATCTGGCTTATCGGTCTCTAGTTAGCCGAAAATCAAGAGCGATGATTACTATTTCGGCAATTGCCCTGGGAACTGCGGCGATTGTTTTCTTAGTTTCCTTTGCCTACGGCTTACAAGATATTGTGACAAAAAGAATTGTCCAGCC
>CAISLM010000045.1 GCA_903886255.1 Candidatus Collierbacteria bacterium | reverse complement strand
TGGGAAAGAAGTTGTGACGAAGTCTGATGATTTGTGGCAATAGCCGCCAGCCTGATATCACAACCAAAGGCTTGATATAACAATTTTTTTTCGATGATGGCTTTATATGGGCTGGGTTTACTTTTTGCCGGATCTGTGCCTGATGCAGGAGTAACTGTTTCCAAGTGGGAACGAACCGATTTTTGCCAGTTTTTAGGAGCAGCAAACAAGCAGATCTGAACGATAGCGGCCTGGCCGGCCGGAGTTCTGGCCAAACTACCTAAGATTGAGGCCATTTGGTCTACCTTGTCATCCAGAGTGCTGTTTATGGATAAGAAGGATGGTCCAGAAAGAGTAAGTTCACCGAAGCTGGCTTCTCCGTGACCCAGCCATTCGGATAAGTAATCCTTCATGGGGGTGATTAGAGCTGTTGGGTATTGGGCGGCGATTTGGGAAATAACCAAATGCTCTAAATGTTCAGGACAAGCAATTATAAAGAACGTAGTTTGATTGAGGTTGGCGATTTCTAGGGTAATTGTTTCAAAACTGTTTAGAAGCCGATCAAAAAATTTTGCTTTTAGAGAAGACTTGATTGAGGCTAAAAACTCTATAAAAGCAGCCTGGCCAGTGAGGGAATCTTTGGCAGGACGAATCTGCAGTACCGAGTATTTAGGCAAGGCCATAGAATAAGTATATACAAAACTAGTCGGAAACGGGGGCAGAAAGTATAGTTTTTTCTGGATGTTTCGTGCCCGGGTCAATAATTTTTACTTCGGAGAAAAGAACGTTTTCGATGATTAAGCCTTTGTCTTCAAACAACTTATTAAGTTCGTCTCGAAGGACACCTTCAATTTTGGTGCGTTCGGCACCGATTTCGGAAGAGTCGAACTTACTAAAGGCAGAAGAAATACGGCTTCGGGAATATGGACGGACTACCTTGGAAATGAAGTTATCGCCAATGTTTTCCCAAAGCTCAGGAGCATTAGCTTTGTCGATTTTAAAGAGGATTGAGCCCTCGATGGTAATGTTTTTGTTGTTTTTGGTGGTGGCTACAATAGGCTCATCTCCTAGAGCTTCTTTCTGACTAATATCAAAACCATGGTGAATCGTATATTCGAGAATCTGAGCGTTGAAGAGCTTGGCGACTTGCCAGAAAGGGATCTTTAGGTGAAGCCCGGGGCCCCAAACTCGTTTGAGAACGCCGAGCCCACGATCGTAAACGCAGGCTACGTGTCCAGGGGGAACGGATATAAAAAACCCGCCAACAACTTCGTCAACGAGAAACGAGACAACCAATTTATCGAAATCAGCCATAGCTTACTGTATTATAGCGTCTTTTCAGCCGAAGTTGGGGTTGTCGATGGTTTTTGTGTGCCTGGAACGCCAACCGAGGCTGTGGCAGGGACAGCTTTCTTGCCGAGGGAATAAAAGAGATAGCGAACCTGCTTGATAATACGCACGACCATGGTAAAAGCGAGGGAGGTAATAATGTAGACCTTTTTACCAGCGGGAAGGAAAATGAAGATGACATAGCAGATGATGGGGAAAATAATAACCAAAGAAATAAAGTCTTTACGTTCAGGCTTGACCGGTGAAAAATAGAGATGCATTGCTTCGTTCATGGCTATCATCAAGCTTTGTATGAGATTGAGAGTGCTGTTGGTGTGCGACAAATCAAACTTACCCAAAAACATCAGATTAATGGGGGTTTGTATCCTGGGCATGAAACTATATATCAAATGAAGATCGGCACCTTCTAACCCAGTTGTAAAAATGCGGTAAAGCATAATGATAATAACGATTTGGAATACGACATTGAAGACCTCCGAAACAATGGCACCGGGTTTTTGACGCATAATCCGGTTTATTTCAGCCTTGAGATGGATGGGATCAGCAGCCAAGTCGATTTTTAGTTGTTTGATTTTTTGAGAGATTTGAAATTTATCTTTTTCCGAGCGATCACCTAACAAATCAATCGGAAGAAAGATAATACGCACAGCAAGGGCGAAAAGGATCATGGCAATACCCATGTCGGGTGTAGGAAATATTTGCCCGACTAGCCAATATATGCCAATTAGAAGGTTAAAAAATGGCTGGTAGAAATAGGTAGTATAGAAATCCATGACGAGTTAATTATAACCGCTTGTTATTTTAGAAGCCTCTCAAGTTTTCCGGAGAGGTCGTTTTTGTGAAAAAAGGCCGAATGAAGAGAAACTAATTCTGTAGTTTTTTTGGGGAGCATAAACAAATACTGGAGTATAAACATTAGAAAATTTAATGGGACAAATAATAAAGATTTTTTTGTATTTTGCCTTGTGTTTTTACTTATATCTTGAGTGAGCCGGGAATAAGCATTAGCCAGAAAATGTTTGGTCCATTGATTGGAATGTAGAAAATCCAAATAAGCGTGTCCCCTATCAAAGATAGGCTTTACCTGGAGAACTTCGTGGGCTGTATAAATATTTCGGCGACTTTGGGGAACAGAAAGAGAATCAGTGTCTAGCCAAAGATTCGGGCAGAAATGATTATTGACCTTGGCGGGGTTGTCCCCCGGATGGCGGCGATTAAAGACAAGGGAAAGAAAAATAAGAAAGAAGGGCCGGGTTATCCAAAGTGTGTTGGGATAAGTAACTATCATTAAATCAATGTCGTCGCTAGGCTTACTATTATTGACAGAGACTGAACCAGTAAGAGCGATTAGGCGAATAGTGGGAAAGAATTGTGCGTATTTGTTAAGTTTTTGAGCGAACTTAACTTTATTGTTCGTCGTATTTTGGAGAGCTTTCCTGAATTCCGTTTCCTTCGGTTCTAGGTTTTGAACAAATTTTGTAATTGACGACATGGGAACAATACTTGAAGAAATTAGCCAAAAATGAATCTCTGTTGGAGTTAAGGGGAAGTTGAAATAGCCAGAATAGGCTTTAGTTTTTTCGACCGTACGCCTAAGGTCCATATTAGGGAGTAGGGCTGGCGGTTGGAGCCGCGACTAATCCATATTGCGAAAGGACCTGGGTAAAGCCGTTATTTAGAGCGGCCAGGGCCTGGGCAGAATCCTGATTTTGGGCAACGGCATTGACTGCATCTTTAAGGTACTTAATCAGGCGCGAGTTAAGAGCAGTGGCAGCGTCTCTTGTATCTCCTGCAGTATAAAAAGTTCTAGCGGTGTCCAAACTACTGACGAAAGGTGCAATCACAGGATTGCTTTCCGCTTGGGCCGCGTCTGCTTTATTTGCAGGTGGTTGAGGGAAATTTCTATCGGCCGTGGCAGCATCAAAAAGAAGTTGTTGGGCCTTGGCAGAGGCCAAGAAACTAACAAATTTCCAGGCTTCCTGGGGGTGTTTTGAATTTTTTCCAACTGCTTCAAACCAAAAAGTCGTCCAGTTAACTACGTCTGAGTCGGGAAGCTGCGGAACAGGTACTGTTTGCCAGGAAAGAGAGGGGTTGATTGCTTTTATATCCGGGGCTCTCCAACTAGGAGCAATAATCATGGCAACTTTTTCGTTTGCAAACGCTACAGTAGAAGGTGGAAGGGTATCATCCCAGACGTGATGCTTGGTGACAAAGTCAGTGTAATAGGTTAGGGTGGCGGACACTTCAGGTCCGGTTAGGTCTGTAAGTTTTACACCTGCCTGAAGAAGCATAAGACTAACAATATCGGGCCAGCTATCAACGTTTGTAGTGTTCCCTAGTGCGATTCCGGCTCTAATTAGTTTCCCGGTGAGTGGATCAACTTCTTTTAAAGCATTGGCGTCGTTTAAAACATCCTCCCATGTTTTTGGCGGCACAAGAGATTTTTGTTGAAACATAGCATTGTTCATATAAAGGGCTAGACCATCCATGGTCATAGGAGCTCCAAAAACTTGTGTTCCCGACACTAGACTTTTGGCTACGATCGGATAAAAGTTGGTGGATATCTCGGTAGCTGAAACTGAGTTCGCCGGTGCCGGAAAAAGGTCTTTGGCAAAAATAGGAAGCCAAGTTGAGTGAAGACGAACAACGTCCGGCGAGTTTTGACTCTCTAAAGAGGTCTTGACCCGGTCTTGATAATCTTGAGGGGACTGGAGTTGGTAACTAATTTTAATGGTCGGGTTTTCTTTTTCGAATTCGTCAATAACAGGTTTCATGACTGCAGACGGCTCCCAAAGACCATAATAAGTTAGGGTAACTATCTGTCCCGGAGCTGCTGACTGAGAAGTGGGTTTTGTCCCCAAAATTTTTGAGACGCCAAAGGCGATAAGTCCAATCACTAAAATGCCTCCTAAAATAGGAAGAATTATTTTTAAGGGAGAAGGCTTGACCACCGGAGGTTTTTCCGAAGCCGGAATTTGATAACTTGGAGGTGGTGGTGCTGCCTCTTCGGGGGCCGGGAGTGGTGTACTTTCGGTTGTTGCCGATGGGCCTGGGAGTGGAAATTCGTTGTCCATATAAAAATATCAGCTAAAATAGTAGAGTCGTGTAGCGGTACGACACTGTAATAAAGTATAGCAAGAATGAATAGAATTAAAAACCTGATCTGGATTATACCAATTGTCATCTTAATGATTGGGGCGGCGTATACCGGTTATCGATTGGCATTTAGAAATTTAATTTTCCCTAATGTTTCAATTTCCGGTATTGATGTTGGCGGAATGGATAAAATTACGGCTTTGAGGCTTGTAGATAAGTATTTTTCAACAAATCCAAACATGGTGATTCTGAGAATTAACGATAAAGAAATATCGAACTTAAACGAAATCCATGTGGAACGTGATTTTAATTGGGCTGTAGAGCAGGCGTATATGGTGGGAAGAAACGGAAATGTTTTAACTCAGGCATCGGAACAACTGAAAACGATGTCAAGTCTAAGGAATATATTAGTGCCAATTAGTTATGATGAGAATGATTTGGCTGGATTTGTTGATCAGCTGGCAGTGGATAATAATACAAAACCAGTATGGCCTAAACTAGTTTTGGATAACGGACAAGCCAAGGCTCTTCCCGGTAATGATGGTCTGGAAATCAACGAAGATCAATTAAAAAATAAAATTGTTGACAAATGGTCGTACCCGGACAAACAGCTAATAGATATTCCAAGAGATGTTGTATCAACAGCAGTAAATGTCCAACTAGTTCAACAGGCCGTTACATCATTTAATAAGTGGGGTGGCAGAGGATTGACATTGAAACAGGGAGATTTTGAAACAGTTCTTAGTCAGGGAGATATGTTGGCGCTGTTTGGGTTGACAAAAGATATCGTGGACAAGAATCAGTTTGGAAATTTAATGGCGAGAATCCAACAGCTAGTGGAGACTGAACCAAAAGATGCTGTTTTGTTGTTTGAAAATGGAAAAGTAACTAATTTTAAACCGGAAGTAATCGGTAAGGTAATTGATGTACCACAATTTAATGACAAACTTGGAAAGACTTTACTGGCAGCCGACAACAATGTTCTGGAAATTCCGGTAATTGTGTCTTACCCAAAAATTAAGACCGGCGATATAAACAATTTGGGAATTAAGGAACTCATTGGCGAGGGAAAGTCGTCTTTTTCGCACTCTATTCCGGGAAGAGTCTTCAACGTTAATTTGGCTTCTTCCAGAATAAATAGCACGATCATTGCGCCGGGAGAAGAGTTTTCTTTTAATAAAACTGTGGGTGATATTTCAAAAGATTCCGGGTATCAACAAGCGTATATCATCAGTGGAGGAAAAACAGTGCTGGGTGATGGTGGCGGGGTGTGTCAAGTTTCCACAACTGTTTTTAGAGCGGCTCTTGATGCAGGGCTACCTATAACAGAACGGAAGGCACATGCATACCGGGTGGGTTATTACGAACAAGACAGCAAACCGGGAATTGATGCTACAGTGTTCAACCCTACTGCAGATTTGAAGTTTGTAAACGATACAGGGAATAGTATCCTGGTTCAAACGACAGTTGATACAACAAATTTAAAAATGAAGGTTGATTTTTATGGTACAAAAGACGGAAGAATTTCAAGCATTTCAGAACCAAAGATTTCAAACCAGGCGCCGCCGCTACCAACCTTGTACGTGGATGATCCAACTCTACCGGTTGGTCAATTAAAGCAAACGGATTTCTCAGCATGGGGGGCAAACGTATCTTTTAATTACAAGGTAACAAAAGGCGCTGATACTGTTTTTGAAAAAACCTTTTATAGCAACTATCAACCTTGGCAAGCCATTTATATGAGAGGAACAAAGGTTTAGCTTGCTTCAATAATTCCTGTGTCAACATAGGCTTGATATAATCATTTAAATGAAAATATTAGCCATCGAGAGCACTTGTGATGAAACTGCGGCGGCTGTGGTGGAAAATTGCGGAGCAGGAGTTAAGGTTGTTTCAAATGTGGTGGCCAGTTCGGTACTAATGCACCAGAAGTATGGCGGGATTGTGCCGGAAGTAGCGGCAAGAGAACAAATAAAAAGCATTGTCCCTGTAATCACTGAGGCTGTCGGTGAAGAAAAGGAAACCATTCAATCAATTGCGGTTAGTTACGGCCCAGGGTTAATGGGAAGTTTGCTTGTGGGTGTGGAATCAGCAAAAACACTGGCTTGGGCTTGGAAGAAACCACTTTTGCAAGTCAATCATATGGCGGCACATGTTTTTGCAAATTGGATTATGGACGAAGCTTCGAAAGAAGTACCCCAGTTCCCTGCAGTTGGGTTAGTGGTTAGTGGAGGACATACTGATTTGGTGTTTATGAAAGATGCAAAAAATTGGGAATGGATTGGAGGAACAAGGGATGATGCTGTGGGTGAGGCCTTTGATAAAGCGGCACGACTTTTAGGCCTTCCCTACCCGGGAGGTCCGGAAATTTCCAAGGCAGTCGAAAGAGTAACTCCGGAGATGATTAAGAGGTTTGGATCAAAATATAAACTTCCCAGACCTTTACTTAATGAAGACAATTTGGAAATGAGTTTCTCAGGGCTCAAGGCCGCGATTTCAAAAATAGTAACAGGTTTAGAAAATCTTGACGAAGAAACTAGAGATATGTTGGCTTGGGAGTTTTCGAATGCAGTAATTGAAATTTTAATTAATAAGACAATGAAATCGGTGGCTATATATCAACCTAAATGCGTGTTGTTGGCCGGTGGAGTAGCGGCAAATAAACAACTCAGGGAAGGTTTAAAGTTGAATGTGGAAAATTCAGGCGTGAAGTTTTTTTGTCCGGAACTAAAATATTGTGGTGATAATGCAGCGATGGTGGGAGCAGCGGCGATCATATCTCCAAAAGAAGTGAGGCCAGTAGATTTGAGGCCAGATCCAAGCGTGACAACAGTTTAGATTGCACTTTTTTGACATTGTGTGTTGTGACGGCTAGAATCAAACAAAATTCTTTAACAAATTAAGGAGATCGAATGGCCAAGTTGATTATTGGAACCGGAATGTATTTTGTTGGTTTCCTGATTTTGATAATTACTACAATTGCGTTTGTTGGTGGCGGAAGTGTTGTGTTGTTCTTAAGTTTGGGATGGCTTCTGATTGCTATTTTTGTTTGCTATATGATGTCTAAGAAATTTGAGTTCGTTGTGTTTGAGAATAAAGTACTAAAGTCTTCGATAGTTTGCCTATTCTTGGGAATTTTCTCCGGCGCCGTGATTGCTGTTACAGGAAGCCCCCTGACAATTTTGCTGGGATTTGTAATGTTTATAGCCTCGACAGTATCCTTTTTCCTTTTTAAATAGGTTAACCCGCTCTTTTGAGCGGGTGTTTTTTTAAATGAGCGTTGGAGGTGATAAAATTAGGGGGTTGTGATGAACGAGCCAGTCACTCGGGAGCAAGGGAAGAAATCCTTTCGGAAAGTAGAACCCAATCGAATGAGTAAAATGCGAGGTGGTACCGCCTGAAATGGCCCTCGTTAGTCCCCAATGGGGAGATTAACGAGGGTTTTTTATACATATACAATAAAGTAAATGCAAAAAAATTACGATCATACACAGTACGAAGACCGACTATATAAAACTTGGGAGGAGAGTGGCGTGTTTACTCCCCCGGCCGGAGAAGAACTAAAAAAGACCGGCAAGAAGCCATTTACTATCATCATGCCTCCACCAAATGCAAATGATCCGATGCACATTGGACACGCGATGTTTGTCACTATTGAAGATATATTTATCCGTTATCACCGAATGAAAGGCGAAGCTTCGCTGTGGCTTCCGGGAACGGATCATGCCGGAATCGAAACTCAATTTGTTTTTGAAAAAAAATTGGCCAAGGAAGGTAAAAGCAGGTTTGATTTTGATCGTGAGACACTCTATAAAATGATTTGGGACTACGTCAAAGAAAATGAAGGTGTGGCATTGAATCAGATGAAAAAACTTGGTGCAAGCGCAGATTGGAGCAGATACAAATTCACATTGGATCCGGAGATTGTAAAGGAAGTAATTAAAACTTTTAAGAAGTTACATGATGATGGATTGATATACAAAGCCGAAAAGCTCGTCAACTATTGCACAAGATGTGGAACTGCATATTCCGAATTGGAAGTGGAACATGAAGAAAGAGAAGACAAGATCTACACAATAGATTACGGACTATTAAAAGTGGCGACAACAAGACCGGAAACAATGCTTGGAGATACGGCAGTGGCGGTAAATCCAAAAGATAAACGATATCTCGGATTAATCGGAAAGATGGTGACATTACCTTTGGTAAATAGAGAAATACCAATTGTGGGTGACGAAATGGTAGATATGGAATTTGGAACGGGCGCAGTAAAGATTACTCCGGCACATGATCCAAACGACTGGGAAGTAGGAGTAAGACATAATTTAGAAATAATTACCGTGATCGGCACAAATGGAAAAATGACCGAGAAGGCAGGCGCCTATGCTGGATTGTCTGTGAGTGCTTGCAGGGAAAAGGTGATTGAAGATCTTGGTAATAAGTTGATTGAAACAAAGCCATATTTGCATAGCGTAGGTGTTTGTTATCGTTGTCATCGAACAATTGAACCATTACCGATAAAGCAATTCTTTATTAAAGTTAAGCCACTTACAGAGAAGGCGTTAGCAGCCCTGGATTCGAAAGAAACAGTAGTTTTGGGAGCGGGAATGGACAAAATTTTGCACCACTGGTTAGAGAACCTGCGGGACTGGAATATCAGTAGGCAGATTGTTTGGGGTATCCAGATTCCCGTGTGGTATAAAAATGGAAATAAAGATGATTATGTTGTGTCGGAAACTTCTCCAGGTGAAGGCTATACACAAGAGACAGATACTTTTGATACTTGGTTTTCTTCCGGACAGTGGCCTGTGGTAACTTTAAAAACAAATAAACCCGGAGATTTCGATGCCTACTACCCTACCGATATTATGGAGACTGCCTATGACATTCTACCAATTTGGGTAATGCGGATGATGTTACTGTCAATTTATCTAACAGGCAAATCACCCTTTAAGTATGTTTATTTGCATGGCCTGGTTAGAGATGAAAAAGGGCAAAAGATGAGTAAGAGTAAGGGGAATGCTATTAATCCATTAGGTCTATGTGAGAAATATGGAACTGATTCACTGCGCATGGCTCTAGTGATGAGCACTACCGCCGGCCAGGATAGTAATACCGGTGAAAATAAAGTTAGAGGTATGAGAAACTTTGGAAATAAAATTTGGAATGCAGGAAGGTTCATTACTGAAAAATCCGCCGATGAAATAGTCGCGAATGGAGAAAAAGACGAGGAGTTCAAAAATAAGCTTTTAGTGGTTACAAAAGAAGTGACCAAGCTACTTGATCAATTGAAGGTGGGATTGGCTGCCGAGACGACCCACAATGAGTTCTGGCACTGGTTTTGTGATGAGGCTATAGAACTGAACAAACAAAAACTAGTGAGCGATGACGTTTTGAAGGCAGGATATAAAACAATGCTTACTTTGTTGCATCCGTTTGTACCATTCGTCACTGAAGCGGTTTGGCAAGAAATGTTTGCCGATCAAGGTATGCTTATTTCTTATTCTTGGCCAAAGTAACTCGGTATTACACAAAAAAATCCCCGTATTTGCGGGGATTTTTTTGATCCAACTATTTTATTATTCCTTCTTGGTCTCTTCGGCCTTCACTTCACCCTCGGCGGGTTTAGCAGCGCCTTCGACCGGAACTTCAGCTCCGGTAATTTCCTCAGATACTTCGGCGACTGGGGCGACTTCTTCTTTTTGTGGCTCTTGTAGTGAAACTACAATTTGTTCGGGATCAGTTTTTATCTCAACATCGGCACCGACTTTGGCGTCCGAGACTTTGAGATGATCACCAATCTGTTTAAGTGAAGAAATATCAAAAGTAATATTTTCCGGAATGTCTGTAGGTAGCGCCTCAATTTCAATCTCATTAAGAGATTGAGACAAGATGGCAGCATTAGTTTTAATTAAGTCTGACTCACCAACGATCTCGACAGGGACATTGGCGGTGACTTTTTCCTTAAGGTTAACTTGATGGAAATCGACATGCATTTTGTCTCCGGTCATAGGATTAAAGGCCACAGAGGTGACGAGTGTGGGGCGCTCTTTTTCCTCGCCTTCAATTTTGACCCAAATAAGACTAGTCTCTCCGGCTTCTTTGTACAGTCGATTGAACTCGACGGCATTCATCTGGATAGCTTGGCTGTCGACACCCTTACCAAATACATTGGCAGGAACTATGCCCTGACGGCGGAGTTTTTTAACTTTACTACCTAAAGTGGTCCTTTTTTCGGCCTTCAAAATTAACTTTTGCATAGGACGTATTGTAACTTATCAGGATCAGCTTCTCAACTTTACCGGGAAACACGATCCAAAGTGAAGCCAAATGTTGATGTGTGAGGAGGCAAGTCGAGCTTTATTTGTTGTGGCCCGGTAAAAAATGCTGAAGTGGCAACAGTTGGCTTGAGGTTTTCCATGAAGTTTATCCTTAGACTTATTCCAGGGTCTATCGTGCCTGGCTGCCTATATTCTGTGATGGAATAGGAGAATGGCGTGGTGAATGTTTCACTAAAATTGGTGGCTGCCTTAATTATGATGGTATTGTCCATACCGGTTGTAAGCGCTAGGGGAATCTTGTAATAATCGAGGGCACCATTTTCTGTTTTTATCACGTCTTTGACTGAAGACGGCAAACCATTTAATAGAACTTGGTTAAGGACTGATGGTGATGGAAGGTAAAGATGGTAAATCGTTGGAATTGAAGTGGCTGAGCCTTGATTTGCGACAGTCTTGTAGTCAACTTGGTATTGATGCGTGACTGAGGCGGTTGATATGTCGATAGTGTGATTTATCAGCCTACTTGACCAGGGACTTTGTCTGGAATTTGTCGTCGATGATTCACTCAAGTAACTTGTTTGAGCCGTACACTTTTCAGTGGATATAAGACCGGCGTTACAAGGATGAAGTGTAATTGCTCCTGAGTAAGATTGTGGGCCGATCAGACTTTCTGTGCTAGGATCAGCTGCCCAAATAAGTATTTGATTATCCCCTACCATTTTGGCTATAGTCCTGCCAATGACAGGGAGAGGAATACCTTGATTAAATAATTTTTCAAGATTTTGATCAAATAACGCTTTATATCCAGCCGACCCAGAGGCACTTTGAATGTCGCTTCTGAAGCTGTCAACTGTTTGCGTGTTTTCTTCAATGAGAATTTGTTGAATC
>CAISLM010000044.1 GCA_903886255.1 Candidatus Collierbacteria bacterium | reverse complement strand
GTCTGTGGAAATTGAGAAAAAGACCGAAGTACCAGGGATTAAGAACGAACAATTAATTATGTTGGTTGAGATTTTGGGATATTTTGACAGGATTCAATACGCTGTCATCTATGGATCCAGGGTAACCGGCAAACACAAACCAGATTCTGACCTCGATGTCGCATTGTCAGTCTTACACCCAAAATCTTTTTGTTTGTCCGATATTCAAGACAGTCTCTGTTCCTTAGTATTAGAGCGTATCGGCTTGGAACCACATTTGAAAGTGATTGAAGAAATAAAAAATCCTGACCTACTTCACAACATAGAACATGAAGGCCGTCTTATCTATCGAAAGCGGTAATAATATACGTTTATTTTTTGTTGACACTTAATATCTTCGTAGTAGATAATCCATTCAATGACAGAAAAACTCAACGAATCTGGTAATTCGGCGTCAAGCCAAAGTGGTAGCCTTTCAGCCGAATCTCTCCGTATTATTGCCGAGGCCTATCAGGAAGATTTCATAGACTGGTGCTATTTACCCAGGGCTGTCTATGATGGTAAAACACTTGAGAAAGAATTAGACGAACTTTTCCCAGTTGAGGTTGGCCTTCAAGCCTTGGCAGAACTAAAAAAGAAGCAAGAAGAAGTGAAGTAAGTTCGCAAATCGACCTGTGCTGCGAGCAAATTATTTTTGTGTGATTTTATTCTCACGAAATATATTCCTTGAAACAAATTTTGAACAACAAAAAGCCCCCTCTTTTTTTGAGGGGGCTGGTAGGCAAATGTCTATTTAAAAGATTTTGAATAATGCCCGAGCGATTTGTCCGATGATATAACCGGACAGTAGAATAGTGCTACTTGCGGGAAGCGGGTCATCTATTCCGTAGATTAGAAACCCGATAAGACCTCCGCCCCAGAAGGTGATGCCATTGAACAGGGGGCTGCCGAAGACGCCTGCGAGTACACCCAAAATGACGCCAATTATCCAGATAATGGCCGTAAGGGCGAAGTTGGCTTTGAAGTAGCGGTTCAAAGCTGACAAGAACCAAAGAACACGAATAATGATCTCGGTGATTGACATAGTTTCTCCTTTTAAAGAACTCAGGCTAAGATAGTAGCCTATATTATCACACGCAATGTTGTTTTGTCAACTGAATGGGAAGGAAAATATCGATGTGGGTTACGAAGGGCATATCCAACTGAAGTTATAGTTCGCAAATCGACCCACCGGCGAACTTTTGCTTTTGATAAATGTCTAGTTTAAAATTTAAACATCATTAACAGCCTGAGTATGAAACCAAAAATTAGCATCATTACCCTAGGTGTCACCAATTTCCCAAGGTCTTTTGATTTTTATTCAAAAGGTTTAGGGTTTATTCCTCACAATTACAAAACAGGCGACGTTTATGCTTTATTTGAAATGGATGGCTCTTGGTTTTCCATCTTTCCTATCGATATGATGAGTGAAGATGCGGGCATAAAGCGTACTGTTTCTCCCTCCCCATCTTTTACTCTCGCTCATAACGTTTCATCAGAGGCTATGGTTGATGAAGTATTTGGACAAGGTCTAAAAGCCGGCGCTAAATTAATCAAAACACCACAAAAAGCCGCTTGGGGTGGCTACTCCGGTTATTTTGCCGACCCCGATGGGTATCTTTGGGAAGTGGCCTACAACCCCTTTACCGATTTAACTTAATCTTTTCTGCCTATGGGCGGTTCCGAATTTGAAAAACTCTTCGCCGAAATGGAAAAAATCAGTGATGTAAAACCACTAGCTACGATGGCCATAACAACGGCCGAAGTACAGAGAGAGATATATGAAATCGACCTGAAAAACTTTATCAATAATCTGTCGAAGTAGCTAATAAAAACCAGTTATGATATCGTAAAGCGTATGGTAGATAATCGAAAAGATACTAAAAAGGTGGCTGTTTGTCTGATTCAAAATCCTGACGGGAAATTCTTAATGACTCGGCCTAGTGAACTTAAGCACTTTGGGGAATATCAAGATGCCTGGTATCCACCCACAGGCCACGTAAAAGAAGGTGAAACCATAACCGATGCGCTAATAAGAGAAGCAAATGAAGAATTGGGACTTATCATTAAACCAATAAAATTAATTTCCGAATGGCAGCAAGATATTCCCGGTGAAATCGCCTATTGGTGGAATTGTGATGTTGTTAGTGGTGAAATCAAAATGAATGAAGAAATAGCGGAATATAAATACTTTTCTCCAGAAGAGATTAAGAAACTAAAATTATGGCCAGCCGAAAAGAAGTTTTTTGATAAATATTTTTAGAACTTCTACCAAAAGTTAAATAATAGCCAAACTGTGAGATTGAAGTACTACTATAATTAATCAATGTTTACAAATTTTTTATTAAGCTATTGGTGGTTATTTGTTTTATTTATTATTGGATTATTGATAATGGCAGCTGCGAGACGTCGACATAAATAGAATCGACATAGTGCTTGGAATCTGGAAAAACAACTCATCTCGTGAGTTTGGGTTTGTCCTATATTTTTGCTACCTTGTTTAAGGCGGCATTTTTTTGACAAAAATGTAAATCTACCCTTACTTGTGAACCTTATGGTTTGAGAAATTTTCTGAGAGTTTGCAAATAGTCGTCTTTTTCTTCCAGATGAGGGAAGTGGGCGCTTTTTTCAAACACCTTAATTTGGGAATTTTTAATTAAAGCCGCCAACGTTTGTAACGATTCGGGAGTTGCTTCATCAAATCGGCCACCGGTAAGTAAGACTGGGATGTTGAGTTCTGATAACCTACTTGTAAGATCAGTGGATTTCAAATTGCCTGTGGGTCTAAATTCTTCATCCCCCCACATAGTTAGATAGACACCCTCTCCATGTTTTGCTCGTGCACGAACGATTGCTTGCGGCTCCTTTTTCCCTCTGAAGAAATGCCGATTGTAAAATTCATCAGTAGCCGACTCATATTTTGACGAATCAATATTGTTTTTATCGTTGTCTAAAATAATTTTTCTTGTCGACGGAGACAGTTTATTTATCAATCTTTTCATCTCACTAATCCACAAGGGGGTGCTAATTAGCGGGCTAGCTAAAATTAAACTAAGAGGTTTTATTTTTTTCTCTAGACAATATTCGGTTGCCAACATCGCTCCCCATGAATGACCCAAAAGATGAAATTTATCCAGCGATAAGTGTTTGATCAAAGAATCAAGTTCCTCAACAAAAAATTCCAATGTCCAATGATCATTGTTGGGAAGCCGATCCGATTTACCACACCCTAACTGATCATAGAAAATAATTTGTCTTTCGTCGGCTAATTTTGCCAGTGGTTGGAGATAGTCATGGGGGAAACCCGGCCCGCCATGAACAACCAGTAATGGTGGTTTCGTCTTGTTGCCCCCATAAATTTCATACCAAGTTTTTCCTTCTTTGTTTTTGAGATAACCTTCTGTCTTCATGTTCGGCATTTTCTTCTCTCAATTTTATCATCCATAAACTCTAATCAGGTATAAATATATAGCGAAAAACAAAAAGGAAATTATTTTTTTTCTGGCTCAATCTTTGTCCACTTTGCTGCATTGACACCCTTACTCTCTTCATCAAGACTAAAGCTTACTTCATCCCCAACATTTAAACCTTCAGGTAGTTCGTCTGGATCTAAATTGTTAAAACCAACAACTGCATGATCATTGTCTTTCGGAGTGATGAAAAACCCCAAGCCTTCGACGAACGCTACTTTTCCTCGACGCGGTGTCGTTTCCTGCCCCTCAAATATCTCTTGTTTGCCATCCATAAAACTATTATATCTGTTTTCATGCAAATATCGTCAAAAATTGACCCGCCAACGAACATAACAATTGATGCTACCTCAATATGATATAATACCCTATATTGAGTTTAGACTTGACTAAGAGTAAGTTCACGCCCGAGTTTTTATAGTAGCTTTGGTTTCCCAAATAATTTCCTTAGTAAGTGTAAAATGAATTTAAGTTAAGCCACCTTTTTGTGGTGCGTTCAAGCAGTGTAACTGTCTTGATCAGTTTAGTAATTAAAAAATGTCATTCCGGACCGAGGTCGGAATCTATACAAATTATATGGATACATACAAAAATCCCCATTTATCAAACGTGCAAAAACCGGTTAACCCCAACTTTGCACCCAAAACCAATCAAGAAAGACCCGTTTCTAATGCGCCTGTCTTGAAAATTATTCCTCTTGGTGGCGTCGGTTCGGCCACCAAAAACATGTACGTCTATGAGTACGGCAACGACCAAATTGTGGTCGACTGCGGCATGGGTTTTCCCCAGAATAGCGACCTCGGTGTTGACTCCGTTATTCCCGATATTAGCTATCTCGAAAAAGGCAGTAAACATCTTCTCGGTATCGTTTTAACTCACCCCCATATGGACCATATTGGCGGACTTCCCTACATTCTTCCTCGTCTTAAAGAGGTTGAAGTTTTTGGCGGCAAATTGGCGATCGCCATGGCCGAAATCAAAGTTCGTGAGTTTGGCATTCAAAATCGCATGACTCCTGTCGAGGGATCGTTGGACTTGGGACCCTTCCACATTCAATTAATTCATTCCACCCACTCCGTCCCCAATTCTTTCCACCTCTACATCAAAACCCCTGCCGGCAATGTTTACCACGGTTCCGACTTCAAGTTTGATCTCACTCCCATTGATAATCTTCCTCCAGATCTCGGCTCTATGGCCGCTGCCGGAACAACCGGAGTTGATCTGCTTCTCACTGACTGTCTTGGTATAGAAAAGCAAGGATATTGTCCCTCAGAAAGAACTTTAGTTCACGCTATCGAAGACGAAGTTAGAAACACCGCCGGCAAAGTTGTTTTTACCGGTATGTCTTCTTCCATTTCCCGTTTCCAAATTGCGATAGACGCTTCTATCAAATATCATCGCCGTGTCGCCGTCATTGGTCGCTCCGTTGAACAAAATATTGAAGCCGCCATCAAAACCGGTTTTATGAAAATTCCTGCCGGAGTTCTGATTAAACCCCAGCAAGTGGCTGCTCTTCCTGCCGGCCAAGTCACTTTGATTGTTTCCGGTTCCCAGGGTCAAGCCGGTTCGGCTATGCATCGCTTAGCCAATAACGAACACCGCATGGTTCGTCTAAAAAAAGGTGACAAAGTCATCATCAGTTCCAATGCCATTCCGGGTACCGGTAATGATGCCGACATCTTTGACCTCATGGATACTTTGTATAAAAACAACGTCGACGTCATTTATTCCGGCACTTCGGAAAATCTCCACGTTTCCGGTCATGGCTATCGTGGTGACATCGCGCTACTGGCGAGACTCACCCGTCCCAAAAGCATCATCCCTATTGGTGGAGATCTCCGTCACATGATGATCTACAAAGACTTGGCCAAAGACATGAACTACGATCCGAAAGCCGTCTTTGTTCTTTCCGAAGGTCAGTCGGTACTTCTCGAAAATCATATTGTCAAAGAAGGTCCCAAGTTCGAAACCAAAAACATTTATGTTGATGGTCTGGGCATTGGTGATGTGGGCACTGTCGTTCTTCGCGATCGTCAGGTCATGGCCGAAGATGGCATCTTGATCGCCATTGTTCCTCTCCGCAAAGACAACTCCCAAATCGCCGGCGATATTGATATTATTTCCCGTGGATTTGTTTACCAGAAAGAATCCAAGGATTTAATCAACGATGCTCGTAAAGAAGTTTACAAATGTCTTAAAGATCAAAAGGGGATAGCTACAGACTGGGGTTTCATTAGGAAGAAGATCGAGGCTCATCTGGAAAAGTTTGCCTTCGACCACACCCAGCGTCGTCCTATGATTATCGCCATCATAGTTGAGGTATAAACTGAGTCTATTCAGGATTGCATAAGCTATACTAATAATTATCTATGGCTCGTAAAAAAGGACGTCGTTCCAAACCATATAAGCTGAATCTTAAAAAAGATACCATGAACT
>CAISLM010000043.1 GCA_903886255.1 Candidatus Collierbacteria bacterium | reverse complement strand
GGACATTGTGCAACTATTAATATTAATTGCTATACTTAATTTGTAATGTATTTTACAAATATAGTTAAGATTCTATGGCGCAGATAATAAAAAAAACGACAATAACTAGTAGAAATCCTGGGAGACCAGTTGTAAAAACTGTTGTAAAAGAGGAAACAACGATTTTAGACACAATAGAATATTTTATTTATTATGTCTTGGGAGCATTGGAGATTCTTCTAACTTTTAGATTTATATTAAAACTGTTGGGGGCGAATGTTACAAATAGTTTTGTGAGTTTTATATATACTATTTCGAGTATTTTTATTTCTCCTTTTGTAGGGATTTTCAATAATTCTTATGCTCCAGGTATAGATAAAGTTGCAGTACTCGAACCTTCAACCTTGACTGCAATCGTCGTGTATTTGGTTGTAGCGTGGGGAATTGTACAGCTAATGAATATTCTTGCTGGTGAACCAGAGAATTTGTAGGAAAGTTCATTGGGCGTTATGTTCTACTTTTAGGATTACATTCGGTTTAACTCCTGCTACTGCAGGCAAGAGGTGATTAAGTACTTGCTCAGCTGTCATTCGAAATTCCTTGCCGGTTGCTGAAATCTTTAACCATCCAGCTTTGTCTCGATAGTACTTTTCGGTGAAATTTTTGGTGCCGATAAAAATTATATAGCTATCATTTTTCAGATTCATTAATTCAAATTGTAGCATCGCCGTTCCGGGATTAAGAAAACCCAAATATAAATGTGACCTATTAAACTGATTCCGATAAGTGCAAGACCCCAACCTGTTGGATTCAATGTAGCAAGTAATGGGGCGATAATTATTCCCAAACCGATTCCGCCAATGGCATGAATGGTCGAAACATAAACAGGATGTTTTTTTGCGAAAGATGTTGCTTTTTTTATTATTTTCATAATGTTTCCTTTCTTATCTTAACTTTAGATTACCTCACTTTGTGAGTCAAAATATTAGAATTTGTCATCTACGTTACAAAACATGATAAGCTAGGTTTATGTCAACAAACAAAAGCAAGTTTGGTGGATTTTCGGAAGCGGAGAGGGATGAAATGAAGAACCGAGCCAAAGAATTAATTGCAGAAGCGAAATCAGGGAAGAATAGGGCACAAGGCGAAAAGGATATCCTTGATGCAATTGCAAAAATGGAAGAGCCGGATCAAACCCTAGCCAAACGTATTCACGAGATCATTAAAAAGACGGCACCATCGCTTATGCCGAAAACTTGGTATGGCATGCCGGCTTACGCTAAGGACGATAAGGTTGTCTGTTTTTTCCAGAATGCAGGAAAGTTCAAGGCAAGGTACTCGACTCTCGGTTTTAATGATTCGGCAAAGCTTGATGAAGGATCTTTCTGGCCAGTTGTGTACGCGGTGAAAAAATTAACCCCGGTTGAAGAATCGAAGATTGCTGCACTCGTAAAGAAAGCTGTAAGTTGAATAACTGAGGAGTGAGAAAATCAAGATAAGGGAACTGTTACAATGATGGGTGATATGAAGGTAGAAAAAATTAAATTCATTTACTATCTGAAGTTGATTTTTGTTTTGCTGATTGCAACAGAGGCGATGTTGTTCGTAATGCTGAAATTTCAGGAATCAAATCTGGTTAAAGGAGATTTTCAAAATCGCTGTGTAAATAT
>CAISLM010000042.1 GCA_903886255.1 Candidatus Collierbacteria bacterium | reverse complement strand
TTGTTTTTTGCAGTCTTGAAATAAGAACTTCAGTTCTCTCGTTGTCTCCAAGCATATCGAGCATCCTTCGCATTAAGATAATACTTTGGTATTCTGTAGAATCAAAAAGTAAATCGTCACGTCGGGTTCCCGATCTCATTACGTCCATGGCCGGGTAAATTCTTCTTTCGGCCAATCGACGATCAAGATGTAGCTCCATATTTCCGGTCCCCTTAAACTCTTCATAAACCAAATCATCCATTCTCGAGCCGGTGTCAACCAATGCCGTACCGATAATGGTCAAACTTCCACCACCCTCAATTTTACGCGCTGCACCAAAGAATTTTTTAGGTGGATACAAAGCTGCCGGATCAAATCCTCCTGATAAAGTACGTCCGGATGTTGGGATAGCCAAGTTATATGCCCGAGCCAAACGAGTTACTGAGTCGAGCAGTATCACCACGTCTTTTCCTTGCTCTACTAATCGTTTCGCTCTTTCCAAAGCAATTTCAGCTACTTTTGTTTGTTCTTCTGCTTTTTCGTCAAAGTTACTGGCTGCAGTTTCACCGAGCATATTTGAGTCTTTGGTGATCGCTTTTATGTGTCTGGAAATATCGGTCACTTCCTCGGGCCTCTCACCCACCAAAACCGCAATGATGTGAATTTCAGGATAGTTTGCTGCAATTCCGGAAGCAATTTCTTTAATTACAGTTGTTTTTCCGGCTTTTGGAGGGGATACGATGATTCCTCGCTGTCCTCTACCGATAGGCGCACACAAATCAATTAAGCGAGTCGATAAAATTTCTTTTCCTGTTTCCAGCTTTAGTTTTTCGAACGGATAAATAGGAATTCCTTTTTCGAATCTCGGTCTATCAACAGCCTTGGCCGCATCTACACCATTTATTTTTGTGATCTGGATCATTGTCCAATATGGTTCGTTTTCTTTGGGGCGTCTTCCCAAACCAACCACAACGTCGCCCGGACGAAGTTTTGCGCTTCTAGCCATTTGTGAACTTATAAAAACATCATTTTCCCCCGGTCGGTACTCTGCTCTAGCCATAGCTCTACCATCAGTTCCGAAAATATCTACAATGCCGGTTACTTCTTCGGTAATCACCGGTTCTAGTGGCCTGCTCGCCGTGGCGAGACGCGGAACAAATGCAGGCCGCATCATTGGTCGTTGTTGATATTGTGGGCGGATAAAGGGTCTTCCTTGATACTGAGGCGGTAATTGATTTGGTGCCACAGCAGGTCTCACCGCCGGTGTTACCGAAGTAACTGGTGCAGCAATTGCGGGTGCAACTACAGGAGTAGATGTTACGACAACCGATTCTGCTTTTTTCTCGGCCACAGGTTCAATTATTGCTGCTGTCTCAAGTTTTTTTGTTTCAGCCACGTGAGTAGCCTTCTCTTCAATTTTGACGGCAACGGGTTCTACGGAAACAACTGCTTTTTTTGTACTCAATCCGCCTTTAGCGGAAACGCGAGAGGTCTTGGCTTTTTCTGCCATAAGATAAGGAATTAGGTTTGATTAGTAAAAATTTGGAAATTTGAAAAAATTCATCTGAAAGTCTGGAAGGGAAACAAACACACTCAACCCCTTAATTCTACATC
>CAISLM010000041.1 GCA_903886255.1 Candidatus Collierbacteria bacterium | reverse complement strand
GTGAATACGCTATCAGCTATGGGCATGGTAATGAGAAGGTCGGTAAAACGATTTGACGTAAGTAAATAAGTTGAAGTCCCAATCAATGAACTTAAAATACCTATCCAGAAAAAAATTACAAAGGCTCCTTTTAATATATAGTCGGCGGTATCGGCTCCGAACTGTTGAAATCCAATTAAGTATTTAAAGAATATGTTTGACCAAAAGAATATGCCTAAACCGACACCGGCAAGAATAAGAAGGTATATCAAAATAACGAATATTTTGCTGGCCTTGTTTTTTGAAAACCAGAGACGGACCTGACGGAGATCAAGCTTTATTAATTCTCCTAACATTTTAGATGTTTGAAGTTGTTTGCTCATATATTCCATCAATATCAGTTTTTGAAGTTATCGAGAATTCTTTTATCAGCTTCCCCTTTTGGACAATTCCTACCTTTTGCGCGTAAGTCTTGGCAAAGTTGAGTGTGTGGGTGGAGATAAGGACGGATCCGCCGGCTTTGGCAAATTTAATTAATGCATCACCAAGGATTTTGACACTATCCGGATCGAGCCCAACGATTGGCTCATCGATGATAATTATTGTCGGTTTAGGCAAAATGGCCGCCAAAAATGCAGTTTTCTCAATATTTCCTCTGGAGTAACCATCTGTGGTTGTGGTTAAGATATCTTTGATTGGGAATAAATTTTCCAACTCCTTGATCCGGGAATCCGTTTCTTCTTTCGTAAATCCATGGAGCTTGGCGGTGAGCCGAAGAAATTCGTATCCTGTCAAGTATGGATAGATAGCGGGGTTGTCCGATACATAAGAAAATAATCTTTTCGCTTTGATTGGCTCTTTTTGGATATCAATGCTTCTAATTAAAACTTTCCCCGAATCAGGCTTTAGAAGCCCAACAATGCAATTGGCAATGGTGGTTTTTCCTGATCCGTTTGGACCGATGAGGGCATATATTGTTCCGGGTGGAATTGAAAGTGAAATTCCATCTATCGCTTGAAGTTCATTGAATCTTTTTGTAATTGATTCTACGACCAGTGTATCAACCATGATTTCAGTTTATAACACTTTTATCGCTATTACTTGTAACAAACTTCACATTTATATGACTGCTTATTATCTTGTTTTGCTATACTGAAAGTATGAAGAATATTAATCCGGGGAAATTGATTATTTCTATTGCCATTCCTCTTGTTGCCGGTTTTCTTGGCTCATTTTTTACTTCTTCTGCAGTGAACACTTGGTATATGACAATTAATAAGCCGATGTGGAATCCACCCTCTTGGCTATTTGCCCCGGTTTGGATAATTCTTTTTATCTTGATGGGAATCGCACTGTATTTGGTATGGTCGGAAAAGATGAGTAAGAAGGTCCAGGTGGCCATAAATATATTTATGGCTCAGCTGATACTTAACGTCCTTTGGTCTGTATTTTTCTTCGGTATGAAAAATTATTGGTTGGCGTACGGAGAGATTATCGTATTGTGGATTGCTATTGGTTTAACGATCGTAGACTTTTATAAAGTAAATAAGACATCCGCCTGGCTCCTTCTTCCTTATATCCTTTGGGTATCATTTGCATCTTTTTTAAACTTTACAATTGCATTTTTAAACTAGCCCTCGGATCTGGCCGAAACCAATTCTGTCGTGAACAAACTCTTCTGTGTTGGCCATCGTAGCCGGGGTGACCACAAAGTTTCCCCAACGATCATTTATTTCATCGATGGCAGTAACCAGACTTTCCTTTTTTAGATTATCCCGGAAAAGATCCAGCTGGAGACTTGAACGATCGGAAAGGCCAAAACAAGAAACAGCAATATTCCTGACGGGCAGTTTGAAGGGAGAATGGTGAAGAAGACGAAAGGCGACTCTAAAAATATCGCGGCTATCAAAAATTGGTTGGTCGAGACTTTTACCTTCGTGAAAGTACTGATGATCCTGATAAAGAAGAGCCAGATGAATTCCCTTGGCTTGGTAGTCGGAATGACGCATACGGAAACCAACTTTCTCGACTAACTTTGAAAGTATTGGAGCCAGCTCTTCCGGAGTAGAAAAAAATTTTGGTAAAGAATACGAATGACCAAAACTTTTAGTATCCCAATCGACATCATCTATCTCCCAACCTCGAAGACGAAGAAACCAGTAGTAGCCAAGAATAGAATGAAAAGCAGAACGGAGTAAGGGGATGTCGGCTTTTAAAAAATCTAAAACAGTATAAATGCCGACCATATTTAATCGGGTGGCATTTTGGGTACTAATACCATTTAGATCGGTGAGACTAAGATTCTTATAAATTCCTCGATAATTGTTTTCGCTGATTTCATCTAAACCATCCGGCTTGTGTAAGTTTGATGCAGTTTTGGCCAGGAAACGATTTGGGCCGAGCCCGATAGAAACAGTGAGGTAATCCCCTATTTCTTTTTTTATCCGATCTTTAATTTCTCGACTAACAGCGAACATGCCTTTTTTGAAGGCGGGTGTACCGGAAAAATCTAAAACAAATTCATCAATAGACTTGGGGGTAATTTTGGGGGTATAGCAAGAAAGAAGATTCTTTAAAGCAAGATGAACAGCTCGATATTTATCCGAGTCGGGAGAACGGATAATCAAATCCGGACAGAGCAGCCGTCCTTCCTTGACTCGTAGACCTACCTTTATCCCCAGACGCTTCGCTTCTATGGAAGCGGCTACGATGCAGCCGTTGGGAGTATCGTAGGCAGCTACAGCTATCGGCTTGTGACGTAGGAGGGGGTTGGCTTGCTGCTCTACTGATGCGAAACAAGAATTTAGATCGATATGCATTATGCAACATGGACGACGATTGAAGTCTAATTTAATTTGGGAGTCCATCGGCAATTTCTTCTAATGTCCAAAATAAATTATCGGTATTAAGCTTGAGACGATAAAAAAGATTTGATGAGATAACAGAAAAAATATGAAAAAGAGTGCGGCCTTCACGAGTTGTGTGATGCATGCCCACCTTGGCTACTCTTATAACCCGACCATCCCAAAATATTTGTCGCGGGGCCACAGTGCGAAGACGATGATCGTAAACTAATTGAACTGAAACCGGTGCCGATATTTTTTGAATCATGTTTAGTATTTTGGTAATTCCGAAGAAATACCGAATACATCTATTTAACCAAAGAATACCCGAATGGTCAAGTGATATTATGAAACCTTTTAGCGAATCAAAACGATGGATTATTTTTCGAGCTCGACAGCGATGGTACATTCACCAATAAGAGCAGCCAAGGCTCCTATCGCAGCAAAAACAGGAAGAAGGGCAGTGGCTACAACACCAATAGTTAGTGGAAATTCGACGAGAACCTTACCGGACTTGTCTTTTATAGTAATGTGACGAACATTTCCCTTGGCAATCAAGTCTTTTACGGTCTTGAGAAGATTTTCTCCATTTACTTTAAAAGTTTGTTGTTTGGTTGATTTTGTTGTTGGCATATGTTTATTTTAGTATTTATTTCTTAAAAATGCAGGGATATCTAAATCGTCTTCAATATCAACTTCGTTGTGATGAACTTTATATTTGCCAGCCAGCTTCACTTGAGCGGATGGTTGGGGATCTTCCGGTGTCTCGATAACTTGGCTTGGTTCGGGGAGAGGAATGGATTGGGGTTTTAGATAAGGGTTGGCAGCAGACACTCCACTAAAATGACGGCGGTTTTCATCGAAACCGGCTGCTATAACGGAAATTTGAATTTCGTCACCAAGATCTTCTCTAATGGTTGTACCAAAAATAATATTAGCATCGGGATCGGCAGATTGAGTGATGATAGACGAAGCTTCGTTAATCTCGGTAAGAGTTAGATTTTTACTACCGGCAATATTAAAGAGGATTCCTCTTGCACCCTCGATACTAATTTCCAGTAAAGGTGAGCTGACCGCTGCGTTGGCTGCAATAATGGCACGTTTTTCACCTGATGATTTACCAACGCCCATTAGGGCTGAGCCGGCATTTGTCATTACTGCCTTTACATCAGCAAAATCTACATTTACCAGACCGGGAATAGTGATTAAATCTGAAATGCTTTGGACACCCTGGCCCAAAACGGAATCGGCCATCTTAAAAGCGTCGAGAAGAGTTTGTTCTTTTTTGGCGACATCCATGAGGCGTTGATTCGGGATAACGATAAGGGTATCGACGTTTTCCTTAAGTTTTTCAATTCCCTCTTCAGCTTGAACGCGACGACGAGCTCCTTCAAAAAGAAATGGTTTGGTTACTACAGCAACAGTCAATGCACCAACATCTTTTTTGGCGATCTCGGCGATCACTGGTGCGGCTCCGGTACCGGTTCCCCCACCTTCTCCTGCGGTTATGAAAACCATGTCTGCACCCATCAAAACTTCTTTTATTTTCTCTCGAGATTCTTCGGCGGCTTGCTGGCCTATTTCAGGATTCGATCCTGATCCTAATCCTTTAGTTCCCTTTTCACCAATTTGAAGTTTGATGTCGGCATTAGAATTTATCAAGGCCTGCATGTCAGTATTTACGGCAATAAATTCAACTCCTTTTATTTTCCCCGAGTTAATCATGGAATTTATGGCATTGTTACCACCACCCCCGACACCCAGGACTTTTATTTTTGCGAATGTATTTGTATCTGGTTTGACAAGACCCACTTTATGGTAAGAATGATTTGATAAATTCGATTGCTTTTCCGACAAACTTCTTGCCGGGAATCCCCTTTATCATACCAGACAGTTTTGTTCTTGGAACTTTCTGTTGGTCTTTGTTCTGATAACCAAAAAGTGCCAGCCCTACGGCTGTGGCATATACAGGAGAATTAATTTCATCAGTTAATCCATGAAGTCCGCTGGGAACTCCCAATTTAGCAGGAAGCTGCATAACCCGACGACAGCTTTCGGTGCAATTTATGGTCAGAGCTCCGCCACCCGTGACAATTACTCCGGCGGGAGTTTGGCCCTCAAGCCCGGATTGTTTGATTACGTTGTTCACCATGGAAAATATTTCGTTTAGACGAGGCCTAATTATTCCTTCGACAATTGTTTTCCGAGAAACTTTTTTAACATCTTCCGTGATTCCCAGTTTTGATAAATCAATTTCGTCGGCAACTTTTGGATCTCCTGATTCAATTTCGTGCTTAGGTTTACTTAAGAAATGTTTTATTTTTTCGGCACTATCGACACTTATCTGTAGGCCAATTGCAATGTCGTCACTGATTTTTTTTGCGCCGACGGGAATAACCGCCGAGTAAACACAAGATCCTTCTATATATATACAGACACTGGTTGTACCGCCGCCGATATCAACAAGAACAACTCCAAGTTCTTTGTCGGTATCTGTCAACACAGATTCGGCTGAGGCCAGGCCGGTAAAGACAAGACCGGAGACATTAACACCCAGCTCATTCACACAACGAGTGACATTTTTAATAGCGGGCGACAAACCTGTGATGAGATGGGCTTCAGTTTCTAGGCGGACTCCTGACATTCCTGTTGGGTCTTTGATACCATGCTGACCATCAACAATAAATTCACGAGGTAAGACGTGAATAATTTCCCTTGATGTTGGTAGAGAAATTGCTCTAGCTGCCTCGATGACTCTAAATACATCATCAGAACTTATTTCGTTTTCCGATTCTGTAATTGCAACCAAACCCTGAGAGTTCTGTGACTGTATATTTTCTCCTGAAATAGATACATAAGCTGAATCAACTCCAAAACCTGCCATCCTTTCGGCAGACTCAACACAATCGGTAATCGAACTGACGCATTCCTCAATGTTGACGATTTGACCTCTGCGCACTCCTCTACTGGTAACTGTGGCTGCCCCTACTAAATTTATTTTGGAACCATCTTGGCCGGGAACAGTGATTAAACAAGTTATTTTGCTAGAACCGATATCAATTGCGTTTATTCCTTGTGGTTTTGCCATATTTTTATCTAATGATCGGATTCTTAAAACTTAAGTCGATTACTTTAGCGTCTTTTTTAATTGTAGCGAGGTAGCTTATCGATTGTAAAGCGGAAATTAAACTTCCCTCGTCAAAAGGTATACCTACTATGATATCAGGTTGCCCGGGTCGGCTCAAGAAAGAACGATTACCTGCGATGTAGATTGTGGATGTATCAACATATTTATTTACTATATTTGTCATTTTAAAAATTGAGGAGACTATTTCCGGTGTGGGTTTTTCGGAAAATATAAATTTCAAATTGGCTTCCTCCGTCGCGATGGGGGTCATCGAGCCATTTTCCCAAAGATCAAAACCCAATACTTCTTGTGAGGAAATAAAGCTGTTTAGCTCTTCAGTTGGTTTTTTCCACCAACTGGCAGAATCAGTTGTACTTGGAGCTTGATCCATGGAAATAACCGGTAGCTGTTTTACCAAGTAAACGTTGGCAGGAATAAATGGGCTGTTGCCACTCAAATTGACATTGATGGTATTGAACACTTTAAAATCAACATTCATTTTGTCCACCGGGTAGACAGCCTTAATAAATGTTAGAAGTTCTTTTTGGTTTATTAGCAAAGAGTTGGTTCCCAGTAATTTATTTAATGTTGTCTGGATTTCCTTGGGACAAGTGACATTATTTAAAGTGCAATTAATTTTTTTAACCATAAAAAATCCATTAGCCAAAAATAACATAAGGATGAGAAGGGCAATGGGAAAAATAATCTTGATTTTTGCACGCAAAGTTTCAATAGAAACTCGCGCACGTCTATTAAACTTCTTTGAGGAATTCATGAATAATCCGGGTGATTTTTTCCGCGGCATCCGTGACCAGTTTTGTTGCCGGCTTGACAGCCGGTTTCTTTGTTAATTCGATAATATCCTTGTATAGAATTTCAGGCGTAAGATCTTTTTCTTCCAGAATGGTACTGCCAATTTCTTTTTCGGCAAGCTTTGCATTTAGATATTGTTCGTTGTGCGACACCCAAGGAATGGGTATGAGAACTGCTTTTTTGCCAAGAACCATTAACTCGTAAACGGAATGGGCTCCGGCTCTTCCGATAACTACAGAGGCGGAACGAATGTATTTAGCGACATCCTCATCAAAAAAATAGGGGGCGTATATATATCTATCTTTCATTTCTCCCAATTTATCTTTCATTCGTCTGGCCCGGTCAGAGTCTTTGGTAAGTGTATTCGCTCCGGTTTGATGTACGACTGTAAACTTTTCTACAAGCTTGGGAATAATCGGAAATATATTTTTATTTATTATGTGAGATCCTTGTTTTCCGCAGGATATATAGATAAGTTTGGGATTAAATTTCTTAGTATTTTTACTATTTAATAACTCTTTTCTAATTGGTAAACCTACAACGATTGATTTTTCTTTTGGAAAATTCTTAACCGATGAATCGTAAGTAAGTAATATTTTCTTGACGAAAGGAGATATCGCTTTATTTGCCCAACCGGCAATGACAGTTTGTTCATGTGTAATAGAGGGAATTCCAATCAGCCAACCAACTATCACCACGGGGACCGAAAGATAGCCTCCCGAAGAAAAAATTAATTTTGGTCTATATTCGACCAAATAAACTAAGGCTTGGAAAAACCCAAGGATAATTTTTATCCATTCAATAGGATTAAATTTTTGATAAAACTTTCCGGCTTTTAATTCAAGAAACCGAATATTTGCCTTAGTTATTTCTTGATATTCAGCTGACAAAGATTTATCTCCCCTCGCTGTAAATTTATGACCGATCCAAATAATGCGATAGCCCTCTTTTTGAAGAATTTTGGCAATTACAAGTGCGCTATTGTGATGTCCGCCGGTGAAAACAATTGTTGGTTTCATGTACGTTTGGAAATATTAATCAGAAGCCCTAACGCAATAAAGTTCGTAACTAAGGATGAACCGCCATAAGAAATAAAGGGGAGAGGCACTCCCGTAAGCGGCACCAGGGCAACCATAGAGCTTAAATTCACGAATATTTGTATCAAAAATAATAGCGAGATACTACTAGACAGTAGCTTATCAAATTTATCGGTAACATTTAGGGCAACTTTGAAGGAAGCCATAAGAAGGACAGTCATAATAATAATAAATATTCCACTTCCCACAAAGCCAAATTCTTCGGCCACAATGACAAAAATTGAATCGGTAGTGGCTTCAGGGAGATAATCATATTTTTGTCTTGATCTGCCCAGCCCTACCCCACTAAATCCACCCGAGCCCAGACCATAGAGGATTTGGTTTATATGATATGAAGCTCCAAGAGGGTCGGTGGTTGGATCCATAAAAGTTTTGATCCTATCCATACGATACGGCGAAAGAACAACGAGAGCTCCAGTCGCTACAACCAATATGGCTATAAATGAAATCATCTCTTTTATCTTCGCGCCGGATAAATAGTAGGTCATAAAGGAAACTCCGATAATAATTAGCGCAGTTCCAAGATCAGGCTGAAGCATAATTAAAACTAGATTTATCCCTAGAAGAATTAAAAAATGTTTAAAACTCCGCTCTTCCTCTAACCACCTGGCCAAATATATTGCTAGAGTAATCTTGAGAAGTTCCGATGGCTGAATGACAGTAAACCCGACGTCTATCCAACGTCTGGCACCAAGAAATTTTGAACCTATTCCCGGAACTAAAACAACTACCATGAGCAGGATCGTGAAGCCGTAGAGAATATGAGAATATTTTTTGAGAAGCTGGACGGGGATGTTGGCGGTAATCAAGGCAACGACAATTCCGACTACGATCCAAATAGATTGTTGTCTTACATAATGAAACTTATCACCAAATGTTTGGAAGGCATCCACGATTGAAGCATCATAAATCGCTATCAGGCCAAAACAGGCTGCCAAAATTCCGGCAATTAAAATTGTAGTTGGTAAACGATTGTGATTGCCTTTGAGGCGTAACATAAATTAGATTATGGCTAACCAAATACCGAAGATAACTAACATAATGCCGACAAGCCATGATCTCTGAACAATTTTAGGTTCCGACCATCCAATTTTTAAGAGAAGGTAATGAAGTGGAGCGATAGGAAGAATACGGCGGTGAAAAATTTTAACCGAAAGTATTTGAATAAAACTACTAAACCCGTCAATTAGGAATGGAAGTCCGATAATAATTAAGGCAACAACTTTCCCTGTAAGTAGTCCGACAGTGGCAAATGCTGCGCCAAACGAGAGGGCCCCGACATCACCTAAAAATATACGAGCCGGGAAAACATTGAAATAAAGAAAGGCGATAAGACCACCAAGCCAAAGAGCGATGAAGATTGAAAGAGGTGTATCTAGGATAGAAGTTGAAAGAAGCAGAAAACCAAACAAACTGATCATTAGTAGACCTGAAGCAAGACCATCCATCCCATCTGTGATATTAACTGAATTGGCGAAAGCAACTATGAGTAAAGCTGCCATAGGGATAAACCAAACTCCAAAATGAATAACACCGAAGAATGGAATATGAATAATATCTATGCCAAGATTGATATACATCATTCCCCCGACAATCAAGCCAAGTACTATTTGAATTAAAAACTTATACCGGGTCTTTAAGCCCGTATACCCCTCTTCTCTTGCTATCTCAAAGAATTTGATAACGTCGTCGTAGAGGCCTAATAACCCAAAGGAAATAAATGTAAAAAAGATAATATTTATTTCGTTGTTTACCGGGTAGACATGAGTAATTTCAAAACCCATCCGTTGCAGGAAAGGCAT
>CAISLM010000040.1 GCA_903886255.1 Candidatus Collierbacteria bacterium | reverse complement strand
TCTCCAACGTGTCCTTTCATTCCCGGCCAATCTTCACTCGGTCTAGATAAGGCCACTTCAAAATGAAAATTGTCAAAATCTCGTTGTAATTTGTCGATCTCCTTCATCCAATATAAATCTTTTTCATATCTCATTCCCCAAGTCAGATACACCTGTCCCCTAAACTTTTTTTGTACTAGCAAATTCTCAATCATTGGCTTCAAAGGTACAATTCCTGTACCGGTTCCGAGGAATACAATTTCTTTCGAATCTAATGCAGAACTCCCAACTACAAATTTCCCCAATACTCCCAGCACATCAACCTCATCCCCGACCGACAACCCCAATACATATTTGGACCCTATGCCCATTGGAGTTATATCAATCACCAAGTCAATCGTTTTTTTTCCCGGCAGACTGGCCACCGAATACGCTCTGCGTAAGTTATCATCATTTACCCTTAAGCTCACAAACTGACCGGGAATAAAATCAATCACTTCCGGTAGTCTGATTCCAATAATCCAAGTATTCCCGGCCAGAATTTCTTTGTATTCTACCCTTCCCAGCATCTTCTTCACAGTCATGTTTATATAATTTTCTTTATCTAAAACTAATCCAAATCCCCACTAAAACTAAAGCTATTCCCAAAATAAATCTCATCCATTTTGTATTTTTGTGTTCCCACTCTTTCATATCCACAATTTGTTTTCCGCCTGCCATCACCAGCAAGATCACAATGAGAGGTAATATAAATATCAAGTTGTAATAAAGGAATAACCCCAATACCTTTGTCATGCCCAAACCTGATCTGGCGATAACTGCTGTAGTGCCTGCATAAAGTGGTAGCATGCATGGTGTCGAAAAAACTGTCGTCAAAAATCCAATCAAAGCTGTCATTCCGATGCTTGCCGTTGCCATTAATTTAGTGAGTTTTTCAAAACCCTTCATCGGCATCCTCAAATGAATCGGCAAATCTTGGAAAAAGACATCTTTTAACTGGATTAACCCCGCGATACCCAATGCACCGCCAATGATATATTTAAAAACCCCCGCCAACCACCAGCGCTGAATATAATAGGCCACTCCATAAAACAACAATCCTGTCACTAAGTAGGTAACAAAGACAGATAAAATATAAACTATTCCAATTTTCAATATCCAGTTTTTTTCTTTACCTCTGTTCCCAAAAACGAGCAAATATCCCAAGAAAGTAATGAGCATGCCAATTCCACAAGGGTTTAGTCCATTTGTCAAAGCTGCAATTGTCAGTAGTGGAATACTAATTCCCATCATTTTGCCTTTAGTAATGCATTAACCTTATCCATTACAAACTCTGCCCCCACCTGTTCTCCGTTTATGTATATGGTCGGAGTTCCCGACAGCTGTAAACTGTTACCCAAATTAACATCTTCTTGTACAGCTGCCGCCACTTCTGGAGATTTCAATTTATTCCTAAACGTTGTTTCATCCAAACCCAAACTCTTAGCATATACCACCAGAGTATTCTCGATATTGGGGTCGACCGACCATTCGCCTTGTTTACTAAAAAGCAAATCGACCATCTCCCAACCCTTTCCCATTTCTCTTGCCGCCTCAACAGCCTGAGCAGAAATTAATCCATATTTGTGAACACTTAATGGAAAATATCTCAAAACCACTTTTACGCCAGGGGTTGTATTTAGGCTCTTAGTCAGTTCATGTGCCGCCTGGCAAGCCGGACATTCCATATCGGAAAAATTCACTACTGTTACTTTTGTTTCTCCATTTTCGGCCACTAGTTTTGCTCCATTAACCAATATATTTTGATCCGCAGTCAAGCCTGTTGCTGAAGTTCCCATTCTCGACAATCCAAAAATCACTACCATCAGTAGAATCACACTCCCAACTATTACTTTTAGTATCAATTTCCAATCGTTTGTCATTTAATTAAATACTTTTAATAATCCTCGGTAGGCGAGTGTAGCACACTTCATTCTACCCGCATTTATTTCACCGCCTAACATTTCTACCACTCCGGCCTCTCCGAATTTATTAAGGTCGCCTTTGTCCATCCCTGTTACTTTTTCTGATAGCATCGATGCTCCAGCCGTAGAAATCGCGCAACCAATACCTTGCCACTTCATATCCTTTATTTTCCCGTCAACCATTTTTACATAAATCTTTATTAAGTCACCGCAAGATGAATTTGCTTCATCTATTATTTTATCCGCTCCGGCAAGTTCCCCCATATTCCTTGGATTTTTATAGTGATCGATAATTATTTCTTTGTAGTCGCTCATATTAGGCAAATACTTTTGGCACTTCTCTAATTTTTTCAACCAAATAATCTACTTCTTCTTTTGTATTGTAAAGATAAAATGTTGCTCGCACCATTGCACTAACCCCAAAACTGGTGACCAAAGGGGCAGCACAATGCTGACCGGACCTCACTGCAATTCCAAAATTATCTAAAATTTGAGCTGTGTCATGGGCATGGATTCCATTCACATTAAAGGCAATTGCTCCTCCTCTGGTTTCGGAATCTGGTCCATACAAAGTCACAATTTTTTCCTCTTTCAATTCCTCCATTTTATTCAATGCGTATTCCAAAATTTCATTTTCATAGTTATGAACATTTTCCATACCCACCATCTGGAGATAATCAACAGCTGCACCCAGGCCAACAATACCGGCGATATCGGGTGTTCCTGCTTCAAATTTCGATGGTAACTCTGCCCAAGTCGCTCCGGTCAATTTCACTTCCCCAATCATGTCTCCGCCGTATAAAAATGGTTTCATTTTATTCAACACCTCTTTCCTTCCCCAAAGCACCCCAACTCCGGTTGGACCTAGCATTTTGTGACCGGAAAAAGCTAAAAAATCGATATCCATTTTAGCTACATCCACTTTCATATGCGGCACCATTTGAGCTCCATCAACCAATATTAAAGAAAAAGACGACTGTTTCCTTATCATTTTTACAATTGATTCGACAGGTGTCACTGTCCCCAGCACATTTGACTGCCCAGTAAACGCCACCATTTTAACCTTTAGGTCAAGTAAATCTTTTAACCCTCCCAAAACAACCTTAAATCCATTCTCTTGAATGACTTCCTGTTTCTTCTGATCTATCAACATCCCGGTTTCGTCAACATCAATCACCCGAAGTTCTGCTCCTTTTCTTCGACACAACTCCTGCCAAGGAATCATATTCGAGTGATGTTCCAGCTTTGTGATTACTATTGCATCGCCTGCTTTGATGTTTTCCTCACCCCACGAATATGCGACCAGATTAATACTTTCACTCGTGTTTCTCGTAAAAACAATCTCTTCAACCCTGGCTCCAATAAACCGAGCCACTTTCTGTCTTGATTCGTCTACTAAGCGCGTAGATTCAATTGACATCTGATACACTCCCCGGTGAATATTTGCATTCGTTTCCCGGTAATATTTATTCATTGTCTCAATTACAAGTTCCGGTTTTTGACTGGTCGCTCCGGAATCTAAGTAAACCAAAGTCTTACCATTAACTTTTCGTTTTAGGATAGGGAAGTCCTCTCTGATTTTATTTACGTCAAACATATCATTTATTTTAATTCAAAAACCCCTTAATAATAATATTTTTTGCTTCTTTCTCGTTTATTCCACGCGATGCAAGATAAAATAGCTGTTCTTCATCAATCTTTCCCACTGATGCCGAGTGACTCGCCTTCACCTGATTTGCTTTAATTTCGAGCTCGGGCTCAGCCGTAGCTCCAGACTGTTTATCCAAAAGTAATATTTTCATCGACAAAAAACTATCCGTATTTTGTGCTTCTTTTTCTATCTTAACTAAGCCTTTTACTTTTACTCTGGCACCATTTTCGGCTATCCCTTTTACCATTACTCTCCCGAATGTATTAGGCACACTGTGAGTCATCACCAAATTTAATTCATAATCTCCTGCCTCTCTAGCATCAATTATTCCCAACCACTCCAATCTTTCTCCTGCTTTATTCAATTGAAGTTTTATTTCGTGTTTACCTGGCTTATTGATCATTATTTTTTCCATATGTTTTTATCCCACCGAACCCTCCATCTCTAACCCTACCAAACGATTCATTTCCACCGCATATTCCATTGGCACTTCTTTCAGCACCGGTTCCAAGAATCCATTTACCACCATGGCCTCGGCTTCATGTTCCGGTAAGCCTCGGCTCATCAAATAAAGTAATTGTTCCTCACTTACCCGGCTTACTACCGCCTCGTGTTCCAGGATTACATCTTCCTCGAATATTTTATTAATCGGGTATGTATCGCTTCGGCTCAGCTCATCAAGAATTAGCGCATCACATACTACTTTTGACCTGGCGCCTGTTGCCCCCTTATTCATTTGCACCATACCTCTGTATGTTGCCCGTCCGCCATTTTTACTAATCGATTTACTTATTATTTGTGACGTTGTGTTTGGTGCTAGATGAATCATTTTTGCCCCGGTATCTTGATGTTGACCTTTTCCCGCCCAAGCAATAGAAAGCATTTCCCC
>CAISLM010000039.1 GCA_903886255.1 Candidatus Collierbacteria bacterium | reverse complement strand
TTTGTCCCTTCCGCCACTTTATTTGTCACTAAACCAGGAACCGCCATTAGTGGCTTGCCAAAACTTCTTGCCAATCTAGCCGTAATCAAACTCCCTGATCTTTCCGTCGCCTCTATCACCAATACAGCATCCGCAATCCCGGCCACAATTCTGTTTCTCTCCGGAAAAGTCCATCTAGTTCCCTCCAGCTCTCCTTCGTACTCTGACACTATCAAACTATCAACTTCTAATATTTTCTGATACAGTTTTTCATCTTCAGCCACAGGATTTTTTTCAATTCCCCATCCCAACACCGCAATTGTTTTACCTCCGTTATCAATACACGCCTTGTGTGCCGCCTGGTCCACGCCATACATAAACCCCGACACGATTGTGATTCCTTTTTGCACTAAAGCCGGCATCCATTTCTCGATCACCCGTTTCCCATAATCGCTCATTCTCCGACTGCCGACAATAGCCAGTTTAGGTGCCTTTCCCAAAAGCAAATCAATATTCCCTTTATAAAGTATTCTCTCCACCCTCGGTTTAATGATCTTCAAATTCTCACTCCACTTTCCTCTTTCCAATTCCATAATTTATTATAGCTATCGTCCGTAACAATCATATTTTCTGAAAGTAATGTCCATAATATTAAACTTTGGCAAGTTTATTTTTTATATCAAATTAAATATATCAACAAACTACCCACAAATTTTATAATTATTACTACCAATTTGTTATAGGGCTTGCAAAACCATGTAGCTCATAAGAAAATACTCCCTGTTCGAAATCGCACGCTCAAATTTTGAGGAAAGGAAAAAGAAATGAAGAAATTAGTTAAGCTTGCTTTGACTGTGCTCGGCTCAGTTCTTTTAGGCTGGGCAACGAACTTCGCCAATGCACTGGTACGTATTCAGTGCACCGAAGTCAGTATGTTGACCGCCAGAGATCCCTTTGGACCCATCGCCCTCTACCGGCAGCTGGTTTCACTCTGCGGTATCGGCTACGGCGTCATCATTGTTATCGGGGCTGCCCTGATTGCACTTTTGTGGTATCTGGTCTATTTCAAGAAACACACCAAGAACAATAACGTCGTATCTGTTTCAAAAATCTACTAAAACCAAGAAGGAGAACCAAATGAAATCGTCCTATCGCTTCACTCTCGGCCTGATCATCGTTATTTTGGCGCTCGTCAGCACCGGCTGTACAACCTCGTACAACACAGTCTTCGTTAAGCCGCCAAACTACGGCATCGTCATCGATCTGAATAACCCATCCTCCCAAACCACCACCGGCAGTCAGCTTGATGGCGGCAAGTTGATGGATGTGACTCAGCAGACGATCACTGTGAACAAATGTGTCCAAACCTTGCAAAGCACAGATTACTGTCCAGATGTCATGGTGGTCGAAGTACCGGGATCATTTGTGACGAGAAACTACACCGCGGAAGCTAACTCCGGCACCTCTGCCAAAAAACAGTCCCTCTGTTTTGAAGCAAATGGGGCCAATGGCTGCGTTGACTTTACTGTCACCGCCAAGGTTCTAAGGAAAGACGCCATTTGCTACGCCAACCGGGTTGGCATCAATGCTGTCAAAGACAACGCTGGCAACGAC
>CAISLM010000038.1 GCA_903886255.1 Candidatus Collierbacteria bacterium | reverse complement strand
TTTCGTTAGCAATGATGATCTTAATGCAATTTATCGTTTAGCTTCCTTATACGTCCAACCTTCTCTCTATGAAGGCTTTGGTTTACCGCTTCTGGAAGCCATGACGGCCGGCTGTTTAATTGCCAGTTCCAAAACCAGCAGTCTTCCCGAGATATTTCATGAAAATGCAATTACTTTTAATCCGAGGAGACTTGCATCAATGGAAAAAGCTATCAAAAAAGCTCTCGCCCTTTCTCCCAAAAGAAAACAAAATCAACTCGAAGAAGCTAAAACCAAAGCCGCCACATTTTCCTGGGCAAAAACAGCTAAAGCTACTCTTGAAGTTTATAAAAGAGTACTGTGTCGCTGAACTATTTTTAAGGTATACTGTTTCCAGCTGTCAAGAGAACCCCAAAAAAGGTCGGCAACCGAGCTAAAAAGTCGCGGTGCCAAAATGACAAGCCTCTGTTATTAATTAGAGGAAAAATAAAATGAACTATTCCCTCTTTTCGTCCGAGTCTGTTTGTGCCGGTCACCCCGACAAATTATGTGATCAAGTATCCGATGCGGTTTTGGACGCCGCTATTTCTGCCGATCCGCAATCCCGTGTGGCTTGCGAAACTCTGGTCACCACTAATAAATTAGTTTTGGCCGGTGAAATAACTTGTTCTCAAAAACTAAATTACAAAAAAATCGCCAAAAAAGTTATTTCCGATCTTGGTTACACACAAGACATTTATCGTTTTGGGCCGCAAACAGATATCGAGGTCTACATTCATGAACAGTCAAAAGACATCGCCATCGGTGTAGATGATGGGGGAGCCGGTGATCAGGGTATGATGTTCGGCTATGCAGCAAACGAAACCCCGGAATTAATGCCTCTTCCTATTACTTTAGCTCGTGAATTGGTCCAATCAATGGATCTTTTGGCGAAAAAAGAATTACCCTTCCTGCGACCGGACGGCAAATCACAAGTCACAGTTCGTTATGAAAACGGCAAGCCAACATTTGTAGAAAAAATCGTTTTGGCCAAGCCCTTCGACCCAAAAACCGACAAAGAAGAAGCAAAAAACAATTTATATAATTTAGCAATTCTTCCCGTTCTGGAAAAATATAAACTTCCAAAAGTAAAAATCGATGACGTTATCTTTAATGGCACAGGCGCTTGGGAAATTGGCGGTCCTGCCACGGATACCGGAGTTACCGGCAGAAAAATCGTCGTTGATACCTATGGCGGCATGGGTCGTATCGGTGGCGGTTGTTTTTCGGGAAAGGATCCAAGTAAAGTAGATAGATCTGCTGCTTATGCAGCTCGCTTCATTGCCAAAAATCTAGTTGCCCAAGGCTTGGCGGATCGTTGCGAAGTCCAGCTGGCATACGCCATCGGCACAAAGTATCCAGTTGGCAAAGCCGTTGAAACTTTTGGCACTGCCAAAGAAAACCAAAAAGCAATTGAAGATTATGCTTGGGGATTATTGGATCTATCGGTCGGGGGAATCGTAAAATATTTGGATCTTCTTCGTCCGATATACCAAAAAACAGCTCAGTACGGTCACTTCGGTCATCCGGAATTTCCCTGGGAAAAACTAGTTTGATTTTTTCAAAATCACGACCCCGAAGTTTGCTTGGCAATTAAATCTTTTTACTTCCGTTGCCTTACCAAACATAGTCAGTTCATTGTATTTTGTTTCTCCGTTTACAAAAGAGGAATCATCGAGAACGACTGCCATTAGAGAAGCGGCATTGGGATCATCTTCAATATATTTCACTTGGCATCCGGCTTGTTTCATCATGAGCCGGTGTTCCGGTCCATTGTGGTAGGGATGAAAGTCGGACTGAACCGTCACAAATATCGGATCTTTAACCTCCCCGCAAACTTGTGCGAAGCAAGCTGTCATTTGTTCGTATGTTCTTATTGCCGGTTTAAAATATCCCGAAACTATACTTGGATTCAGGTAAGCTACCGTCATGACCAAAAGCACAATTAGCTGAGGAATCTTCGGTAACAAGGCGATACACAGGAAAAGTAAAGTTGTAAATCCAAAAATATAATGCGCATGAATCGTCAGGGGCACAATAAAAGTAATCACCACAGTCATAGCCAGAAGTTTGGCAAATAAACCCAACTCTTTATTTTTCTTATTCAGGCAGTACCAAGTGATAAAAATTGCCAGTATTACTACGGCAGCGATCAGTATCCATCCAGACTCATTAAAGCTATACCCGAATAAACTATTAAACTTTCCGAACAAAGAAATATCCCCGGCATCTTGTGGCTCTGCACCCCGGGAGAACAGCATCGAAGTCAAAAGGAACTTATGTCTTATTTCAAATATTACTGTGGGTAAATTAACAACAAACAAAGCTAAAATTTCTGCCAAAATTGTTTTCATTCTGTTCTTTTTCCAAAAAACAATTAGAAACAAAAAGACGGCGATAAATGTCGGCGCAATTGAATATGAAACAGAAATGGCCATTGCCAAAGAACTCGTAAATATCACTAATCTATTTTTGCTAAATTTTTCCGTCAGTAGATAAAAAGAAACAAGAGCGATCGCCAAGAACGGAGTAATAAACGAAGGGTTCCAAACGAATCTACTTTGCAAAATATATTGTGGGCTAATTGTCACCAGAAAGAAAAAAGTCAGCAGCATCAACTGCAATTTCTTGCTCCCTCTAAGTAACCATAGTCCGACCAGAAAGGCGGCAATATATACAAACGCGTTTGTGTAGAGAAGCGCCATTGGTGATCCGTGAGTCATCAAAAATGCCGGCATGAGCATGTAAAAATAAATTGCACTCTGATTTATCGGTAGCGCACTTGTTTGCGGTCCCAGAAGCGGAATTTTTTTCGTCTCGATCCAGTCTTGCAAAACCAAAAGATCTCTTCCCATATCATTGAAAAACATCAGCGATGTCCGGATATTATTAAATCTTAGCCACAAAAATAAAACCACCAACAAAGCGGCGATAATCCCAATCCAATATTTCTTAAGAAAAGACATCATCTAATTGTACAATTAACATCATGAAGCGTTTTTTTCGTGCCATTTCTACCCCCACCGCTCGTTCTAGCGCTATTTATTATTTTGGAAATTTCTTTCTCAGTTTCTCTCGTTATATTTTCCACCTCATTCTCCTTCGCCTCTTAGTTCCTGCCGTTTACGGTGAATTCCTTTCCTATCTCAGCCTAACCTATTTATTAGGAATTCCTATGGGTACTATCGGCACTATCGTCACGAAATTTGTCGCCGATTACAAGGGGAAAGGGGATAGCAGATCAATTAATCAGTTCTTTTACTATTTACTGAAGCTCTTAAGCCCAATTATTCTCGTTCTTGGCTCCCTCCTCATCGTTTTTGCCACGCCGTTATCACAACTTTTCAAAGCTCACCCCATGGCCTTTGTTGTCTTGGGAGTTAGCGTCTTTATTTCCTTATTTCAAACTATTATTACCTCCTATATCGCCGCTTTCCAAAAATTTATTTTTCAAACCATCATCGGCTTTGTTGGCGTAGTCGCTACGATTTTATTCGCAGTTATTTTTATAAAAATGGGAATGGGGGCTACAGGTGCCATTCTGGGTCAGATTCTTGCCGGAGTAATCACGACAATTATTTTATTTATCTCCATTCATAAAAGTGTTCTTCCGGTCGATCAATCCAAAAAAATCAAATTTAATTTGTCGGGTTTCACCGGTTATAGTTTTATTTTTGCTTTGGGAACCGCTTCTCTAGTTTCCACCGATATCCTCATGGTTCGGGCTCTATTTGATTCTCATACTTCCGGTCTTTACTCAGCTCTTTCCATTCTCGGCCGGATGATTCTTTATGGGCTTACTCCCATTGGTGCCTTGGTTTTACCCATCGCCGCCCATCGACATGCCCAAAACTCTAGTACTCATTCAATCTTTCTCAAGTTAGGCTCCGTTATTTTATTATTCGGCATGATCGGTGCCAGTATTTTTAGTCTTTTCCCCGGCTTGGTTATCCAGCTTCTCTCCGGCTCCGCCTACTTGGAAGCTGCCCCTCTTCTGTCGTATTTCGCTTTCGCCATGGCATTTCTGGCCTTCAGTCAATTCATTATTATTTATCTCATGGCTGTTGGTCGTCCCAAGGCAAATGTTTTCCTTTTAATAGCCACCATTCTCCAGCCAATAATTTTCTTTTTCTGCAGAAGTTCATTCGCGACCACCGTTCGCGCCAACTTTGTCTTACAACTAGCTTTATTTGTCTCCCTTTCTGTCTATATTTATTCCCAAAGACTTTTGAGGCCAAGCCATATATAATTCCAAGATAGAATGGTTAGATCAAATACAAAAAAACTCGAAGTCGCCAAATCAGACCCAAATCTATTGTCTGTAATTGTTCCTGCCTATAACTGCAAAACTATCGGCCATGACCTTACGAGCCTAAAGCAATATTTAGATGAACTTAACCGCCCATACGAAATTATCTGTGTCGTCGATGGCAGGAAAAACCAAAGAGATCATACCCCGGAACTTGCGAAAAATATCAATAACAAATCCACCAAAGTTTATACGTATAAAGAAAATAAAGGGAAGGGTTACGCCATCCGTTTCGGCATGGCTAGGGCGAAGGGGGGAATGATCGCCTTTATTGATGCCGGTTCAGACCTAAACGCTAAGGGACTGGGCTTAGCTCTCGAACATATGAAGTGGTATGATGCAGACATTATTGTCGGGAGTAAAAGACATAAGGCAAGTAAGGTTGATTATCCATGGCAAAGAAAAATTCTTAGCTTCTTGGTCCAAAAATCGACTGTATTTTTCTTCGGTTTAAATATCTCCGATACTCAAACAGGCTTAAAAGTATTCAGACGCGAAGTCCTTATAAAGGTTCTTCCCAGGCTAATCGTCAAGAGATGGGCCTTTGATTTAGAAATCCTCGCAGTAGCAAATAGGCTTGGATTTAGGAAAATTTACGAATCACCAATAGAACTTAACTACAATTTTGCCAGCAATGTAGGTACAGACGCTGTCAAAAATTTTATTATCGATTATTTCGCTATTATTTACAGAACACATTTTCTTCACTATTATGATGACGCCAACAACGATCGGTGGCTAGGTGACAATAATCTAAAATTGAAATATATTTAGACGATTATTTCCTTTGCCAAATAAACAATATTATTTTTCTAAAAATAGATTCCGGAAATATTTTTTGGATTAAATAAATAATTTTTGCGTCTCTCCCGACGATAACTCTTGAGGCCGTAATATCACCGGATATTACTCTATAAATAACATTCGCAACCTGATCCATACTCGTAAGAGGAATAATATGATTCAGTAAGGGAATCTTTTCACGCAATGGTTTGTGCGCCATTCTTTTTGCTGAATTCTCATTCAATAACGCACCGGGAGAGATAGTTACAACTCTTGTTTTTGATGCCAATTCAAAGTTTAACGAACTACTTAGTGCTTCCAAACCAAACTTAGATGCTGAATAAACACCAAAGTTGGGTAAAGACAGAAATCCACAAAGGGAAGAAATGTTTATTATAAATGATGGTCCACAGTTTTGTACCGATTGGATCATCCTGAAAGCTCCGACGACATTAGTATCTAACACTTTGTTAAACTCCCTCGGGCTAAAATCTAAAGTTGGTTTTGAAACAGATATTCCCGCACAATTTATCAAGATATCTATCCTTTTTTCTATTTTCATTATATTTTCCACAAGGCTTTTGCATTGATAGTCGGATGTAATATCAAGTTTAAAATAGGTAACTCCCTTAACAAAATTAGTATTAGATTTCAGATATGTTCCATAGACTTTATATCCATAAGACACCAATCTTCTGGAAATAATCAACCCCAACCCCTTGCCAGCTCCAGTAATCAATACAATTTTTTTATTCATCAACTATTTCTAACTTTGTTAAAAAGAAACAGAATCAATCTTGTCGGCAAAAAGGTAGCAATAACCATTAAATAACATAAGATCAAGTCGTGAACTTTGATTTTATACCCAAGCCTATTTTTATATAAATTTCTTACTAGAAGTGTCTTCTTAATCATTAATTTAGTTTGATTGTGAGTAATTGAATTATTTAAAACACGATATTTTATTAAGACTTCCTTAATATTTGCAAATTTAGATATAGTTCCGATTCTAAAATATAGTTCGTAATCATCAGCTGGTGCGAACTCACATTTACCATAACCTACAATATCAACAACAGTTTTTCGTAACATTATCAATGGATGTGAAAATGGACTGTGTCTAAAAATATTATTCCTTATTTCCCCATCCGACGTGTCATATTTTCTTTGACCTTTAACAATTAAATTTCGATCAGTAATTTCCATTGTGCCACCCACAATACCGACCTCGGGATGTTTATCGAGAAAGCTTGACTGTTTCAATAGCCTATACGGATATGACCAGTCGTCGTTATCCATTACAGCAATATATTTTCCTTTTGCATATCCCATTGCCTTATTTAACGTTTTGCATCCACCTAGATTATTACTATTTTTATATATTCTGATTCTTCGATCTCTCTTAGAAAATTGATTAATTATTTTCCAAGTATTATCTGATGAACAATCATCAACAATGATTAATTCAAAATTCCTTAGAGTTTGATTTAGAATACTTTCGACAGCTTCAGCAATATATTTTTCTGAATTGTATGAAGCCATTGCGACAGAAACCTTTGGCCTATAAGAAGAAAATTTACCTAGCATATATCAATATCTTTAACTTATAAAGTATAATGTGATGGGGGAAAATAGTAAAGGTAATCACAATAAGTAAAATCTACATTTAATATGATTGTTATAAACCTCACGGGCGGAATGGGAAACCAAATGTTTCAGTATGCGTTTGGAAAAAGCCTTTCTCTACGTTCAAAAGTAATCATGAAAACTAATTTTACTGACGCACTATTTTGCACCACGAGAAATTATTCATTAGATTGTTTTGAAATAACATCTCTACCGGCAAACACTAAAGAAATTAAGAAGTCAGGGTTCCCTACAAATAAACTTGGAAGAATCATATATCGAATTTCAAAAACAATTAATCTTTCGGCCCTTTTATATCCAAAAGTAATTTCAGAAATCAACATCAATAGAATTACTACTCAAAATAAACTAGACAATATTTATCTTGAAGGATTTTGGCAAAAAGAAAAATACTTTAACAAATATAAAAAAGAAATTCAAAAAGAATTTAGTTTCAGAAAAAAAATTTCCAAAAAAAATGCAACTTTATTAAAAAAAATTAATAATACAAATTCTGTCGCCATTCATATTAGAAGAGGAGACTATGTTACAAATCCTGAAGTAAAAAAGATATTTAACGTTTGTGGTAAGGATTATTATGACAAAGCAATTAACTACATTACGAAGAATGTTAATAACCCAACCTTCTTTATTTTCTCCGAAGATGAAATTTGGGCTAAAGAAAACTTACAGCCAAAACTTCGACCAATCTTTATTCATAGTAGAACCGATTGGGAGGATATGTACCTCATAAGTAAGTGTAAGTATAATATTATTGCCAATAGCTCTTTTAGCTGGTGGGCGGCCTGGCTGAATCGAAATAAAAATAAAATTATTTTAGCTCCTAAAAATTGGACCTCTAGAGCAACATCTGACGAACTGGAAATTGTTCCAAAAAAATGGGTAAAAATTGAAAATATCTCATGAAAATAATCTATCAAATTCCGTACATAAATACTGTTTATGCAGGAAGATTTATTTACGAAGGATATCGAGATGCCTTTACCAAATTGGGCCACGAACTCGTTCCCCTCACCTCTAACCAAACACTAAGAGATTTAAACGAAAATTTTCATGCTGATATTTTATTAACTTCTCTACATGTTTACACTCTTAAATTTCTAAATTTATCTGATCTAAAAAGATATCGGGATGCGGGACTTTTTGTACTATCGGCAATTCCGTCATGGAACAGCAATCATACGGTTCACACCACTGATTGTCTTAAAAAACAAACAAAACTAGTTAATTTACTTAAGTCAGGCGATTTTGCTGATGTTTGTCACAACATATACGAAGAGGACTGCAATTTTATGGCTGGATTCACGAGAGAAACAGGAATCCCCTTTGAAACGATTCTGCTCGCTGCAGACAGTAATAAATACAAATATAAGTATGACGAAAATTATGCCTGCGATATTTCATATGTAGGTCACTACCTTCCTGAAAAAAGAGAATTTATTAAAAAACAAGTCATCCCATTAATGAAAAAATATGACGTAAAAATTTATGGATGTGACTGGACCCCTCAGGACCGTTTTCTTGGACTAATACAAAAAGGAGCACAATTCATAAACTTTGAACCATTAAAAGGATTGAGAAAAGTTCCTGTATATGATGATAATATTGTCTATTCATCTTCAACAATAAATCTCAATTTTCATGGAGACTATCAAGTGAAGTACGGTTCTGATATTAATGAGAGGACCTTTAAAATACCCTGCAGTGGCGGTTTCGAAATATGCGATAATGTCAAAATAATTAGGAATTATTTTAGTCCAAAAGAATTAGTCATCGCTGAAAACAGTGATGATTGGTTCGATAAGATTGATTATTATTTGAAAAATCCAGAAAAAAGAATTCCAATTATTAATGCCGGACGGAAGAAGGTCCTCAAAGATCATACATATTTGAATCGAGCCAAACAAATAATAGAAATATATGAAAAAAATAAACGAAAAAAAATTCTTTAAAAATTCAAGAATTTTGATAACTGGTGGAACGGGATCTTGGGGAAATGAACTGGTTAAACAACTGCTAAAAAAATTCGATCCAAAAGAAATACGAATTTACTCACGCGGAGAACATAAACAGGTCGAAATGAGAAGGCGATTCCAGGATGAAAGAATAAAATATTTTATTGGAGATGTTAGAGACAAAGAGAGATTGCTTCTCTGCTCAAAGGGAATCGATTATATTTTCCATCTTGCAGCATTAAAACATGTTCCAGTATGTGAAATGAACCCGTGGGAAGCAGTTAGTACAAATATAATAGGTACCCAAAATGTGATCGAAGCAGCAATAGAAAATAAAGTCAAAAAGGTAGTCGATGTTTCAACTGACAAGGCTGTTGACCCATTTAATCTATACGGTGTGACGAAAGCTTGCGGCGAAAAGATCATTATTGCTGGAAACAATATATCCAAAAAGACGAGGTTTGTTTGCATCAGAGGAGGAAATGTTCTGGGGACAAACGGAAGCGTTATTCCATTATTCAAAGAACAAATAGAAAAACTTAATGAGATAACAATCACTGATGAACAGATGTCTAGATTCTTAATGCGTGTCGAAGATGCAATTAAATTGGTTCTTCATGCCACTACACATTCTATAGGCGGTGAAGTTTTTGTTATGAAGATGTCCGCTTGCAAGATAATCGATTTGGCAAAAGTAATGATTGATCGATTCGGTAACGATAGAACAAAAATAAGGAACATCGGAATTCGTCCTGGGGAGAAACTGTACGAAGTTCTCGTTTCTCGTTATGAAGTTCCGAGAGCCTTTGACCTTGGTAAATATTTTGTCATTCTTCCGCAAATACCCATTTCCGGTCTAGATGAAAGATACAATAAATATTGGAGGCTTCAATATCAAGAATTTAATTCTAATAACACAATGCAATTGTCCAGAACAGAGATAGAAGATCTTATCGAAAACGATGGATGGTTCGATAACCAAATTCACAAAGAGGCGATCGAATATCTTCGTAACCTTTCCAAAGACGAGTTAAAAAACTTCTTTAAGCTAGAAGGATGGCAAAAATAAACAATAAAAAAGTACTTATTTTAGGTTCCAGTGGAATGCTAGGATCGATGGTTAGCAATTATTTGATAACTAATCCACGATTAAATGTTAATTGCACACAACGGAAAGAAAATTTCAATACCATAATATTTGATGCAGAGAATCCAGACTTCGAAGTCATAAACTCAAATTACGACTATATTGTAAATTGTATAGGATTAATTAAACCACTTATAAATGATTTTAATCGTGATGATATAAAGAAGGCTATAAAGATAAATTCATTGTTCCCGACGCTTCTATCAGAGAATTTTTCAAATAAAAAAACCAAAATAATCCAGATCGCGACCGATTGCGTTTATTCTGGCAACAAAGGTCAATATTCCGAGACCGATAAACACGACGCCCTCGATGTCTATGGAAAAACAAAGAGCCTTGGAGAGGTAAATGCAGAAAATTTTTATAACATTCGATGCTCAATCATAGGTCCAGAATATAATAAAAAAATATCACTTCTTGAATGGTTTCTAAAACAAGAAACAAAAAGTGAGTTGAATGGTTATACAAACCATTTTTGGAATGGTGTCACAACACTTCATTTTGCAAAACTATTGGAAACAATAATTATTGAAGATATTGAACTTCCCAACACTATCCATTTTCTCCCCCGAAATATCGTGTCAAAATATGATCTGTTAAAGATTTTTTCCAAAGTGCACAACAAACCACACACTATTAATAAATCGGAAACAGAACCTGGTATCAATCGAACATTAGCTACAGAAAAAACCGAACTAACTAATATGCTCTGGAAAAAAATGGGTTACGAAGATGTTCCGACAATTGAACAAATGGTGGAAGAATTGTCCGAATTTAGTAATAAGAAATAAATTTGCTAATAATAAAATGATTGTTAACGAAATTAGTCTATTTCATTTGCCAGATGGTCGAAGTGTAAAAAAAGACGGAAAATCCGGTGTCATCTCAATTTCGCCGATAAAAAGTATTAAAAAGGAAAACTATAACATTTACACCGAACAGTACTCAGACAAAGTCTCCTTTTTTGTAAAATTCAGGATTAAGTTTCAAGACTTACAGGCTAATAATTTTAAAAAAAACCCAACGATAACAAGTAGATTAATCTCACATTTTTTGACCTACGTTCCCAGGGTCGATAGCGAAAACGGATCGTTTTTGGACATTGGCTGCAATACTGGGGTTTTCTTGACGAAATTACCGGACACGTGGAAAAAATTTGGGGTAGAGATAAATAAAAGAGCCTTTAATGAGGCTAATAAATATAAAAATATTTCAGTTTTCAATTCAAGTATCGAAGATTTTAATCCAAGGATAAAGTTTAATTATATCCGAGCTTCGCATGTGATAGAACACCTTGACGACTCCGACTTGTTCTTTAGGAAAATAAAACAAATAACAAAACCAAAAGCTAACTTATTGATATATACTCCCAATGCAGATTCAATTTCCTTAAATATTCTCAAAAAGTATTGGGCAGGATTTTCTGATCAAACTCATGTCAAAATATACAATCTCTCAAATTTATCTGAAATAGCAAAAACAAAAGGCTTTATTGTAAAGGAATCTGGAACTTATCCAATGGGAATAACAGCCGGTTCGCTCGTAAATTATTTGAAGAAATTTGGTATAAATAATTTTTCAATTGTTCTATTTACAATTTTATTTATATTAATTTATCCCCTTACATTAGTTGCTGATAAATTTAAAAAGGGTAGTGCCCTCTACCTATTACTAGAAAAAAAATAATTACATATGCAAAATAATTTATCAAAATATG
>CAISLM010000037.1 GCA_903886255.1 Candidatus Collierbacteria bacterium | reverse complement strand
TTTACCTAAAATGAATGGCAAATATTTTTTATCTGCATAGACTCTAAGGCTGAGTATAAAAACGGAAGACAAAATACAGATGAAAACAAAAACAGTCTGAAGTCTGGCTTTAAAATGACTTACCAATGCAACGGCAGAGATAACTATGGCAGGAAAATAGGGAAGAAAATATCGGCTTGAGGGCGGCTCCAAGGAAATACTAAAAGCTGCCCCAAGAATTCCCACTAAAGCGATTTTTCTAATTAATTTGTTTTTATCAAATAAGGAAAACGCGGAAAGAATGACAAGTAGAAAAACGAGAGGAGAAATGAAATCATCGAACGGAAAAGTTAGTGCAATAGGAAGAATAAGCAACCTACCGACAATTGGAAAAATGGGAGAGAAGGAATTATGGAGGATGGAATCGAACATAGGATAAACCGGATTGCCGGTGAATTTGAAGGCAACGATGAACCATGGGAGGGAAAGAAGTAAGGCGGGTAAGATCAAAGGAAACCCAAATACTAAGGCGAGGATTGCCACCGAACCCAAGGCCAGCAACTTTGTTCCTACAGCCAACCCAAGGAATATTCCCCCTTTTTTCCACGATCCAGAAATTAGAAAATATAAGGCGGTGGTTTCCAGGAATGTTCTAAACAAATCAATATAAGCACTTCCTGACTGCCAGCTGACAAGCCAAGTGCAATAAAATATCGAGACCGCAATAGATCTTAAAACCAGAGATAGTTTTAATTTTGAGGTAATTTTCCAGATTAGGAAACACACACCAATCCCCGAAAGATACTGTACAAATTTTGGGCCGACGTAGCCGGTTAACTTAATTAGAGGAATGAATATAGTTTCCGACAGTCGAGGCATGACAGAGTAATACAAAAGGCCACCCTTAAAGAACCATTGGTGATTCGTCAACCACAGTTTGGGAAGAGTTAGATGATACCAAAGGGCATCAAATCCTATTTCGGGAGTAAATATAGTAAAAATATTTATTATCCCGATGATAACAATCGGCAACCAGATTGCCGTAAGAATTAATTTCTTTTTGTCCATTGGAAGATACGGACAGTTAATGATTGAACACTCATCATATAGGAGAGAAATAATCCAACAGAGCCATCTAAAAATCCTAATCTAATAAAATAATTTAAAACGAATTTGCCCATTGGATTTAAAATAAGTCTCCAATAGGAAAAGGGTTTATTCTCCAAAGAAAGAGCATTGGCATCAATGCCGGCGTAATATGACATTCGTCCGATAAACTTACTGATGAACGTATCTTTAATATGATAAATAGGTGATTGGATCTCGCCTATTTCTCCATTAATTTTCCATGTTTCGTGAACGGATCTAATAAATTTTCCCTTGGATTTATTACCCAAACGAAGAAGCTTTGTGTTTCCGGTCTCTCCATGAAGTAATGGCTGATGAAAACATACATCAACTCTTTTAATTAGATAGCCTGAGATGTTTGCACTCTCCGGCAATTGTTTTATTTCTCTTGCCAGTTCAGTTCCCACATACTCATCGTCATCAATAAATAAAATCCAATCATTATGTGCTTTTTGCAATGCAAAGTTTCTTTGGGAAGCAAAGTCACCTGCTAACTCTCTGTAAAAATAATTAACTTTCGCCAATTTTTTTGTTTTTTTTGTTGGTGAGTCGACAATGATAATTATTTCTTCAGCAAAGTCTATCGATTCTCGAACTAGTTTATTTAGCGTTTCCGATTTTGAAATGATGGCAATGGTTAATTTCATTGTACTGAAATTTTGATACCTACCATTTTAGATAAATTTTGTGAAGGTAATTCAATGTATTTATAAACAAGAACGGAAATTCCTGTGGCGATTAAAGTAGAGATTGTAAAAAGACAAATATGGATTAAAATATATTCGTTTTGATAAGGAAGATTTGGTAACGTTTGGAACATAAATTTACTTAAAAAATAGAGTACCGAAAAATGAATCAGGTAAAGGCTGTAAGATATTTTTCCGAAAAACTTAAGTATTTTTCCATCCAAGAAATTTAGGATAGAGACTTTGTTTCCATAACACGCCAAACCAATTATGAAGAAGGAGATAATGGCTTCGATCACGCCACCGACATATTCATCGGTTAGGTATCTAAAACCAAGAAGAATAATAACTGCAAAGGGTAGAGCTAATGCTGCCAGCCAATTCGGAGTTTTGGCAAATATTTCTTTGAATTTCGGTATCATCAAACCAAGATAAAACATAAATAAGTAACGGAAGTCTCGGAAGTTGGGAATATTAAAAATAGTGAAACTTGAAATAACGAGAAGGATACAAATGAGAATATCCATCCATCTTGGAGTTTTTTTATTGATTAAATAAAATACCGGAAAGACGAAAGAGGCAACTAAAATTACCCTCAGAGTCCAGGTGACACCACCAACATAGATGTGGATAAACAACAGATTGTAGATAAATTCTCTGAAAGTCATCTGGAAATTCATCCACCAATTGAACCAAGCTGATGAAAAAGGAAACGTTTGGTATATGAAACCAATTTTCATGAAAATCGCAGTAAAAATCACAAGAACGGCATAAACAGGGTAAAGACGAATAATTCTTTTAATCCAAAAGCCAATCAGTCCTTTGAAATCCATATTTACCCTAGATAAAGACTGCCCGAGTACGAGTCCGGAAAGTAAAAAGAAAAGGGTCACAGCGGCTCCCCCATTACCAAGGAGCATTAAAAGTTGCTGGAGCTTGCTTTGTATTCCCTTGAATATCAAGGGATTTTGTTGCCACACATTGGCGAAAGTAGGGATTACAACAACCATAAAAGAATGGTTTAGGGCAACCATGATTGAGAGAATTCCACGCAGACCATCTAATTTGGTGAAACGGGTAGGTTTAACGTTTTCCATGATTGTATTTTATTCCATGATAGGTCCACAGAATGTATAAATAAGGGTAATTAATAAGGGCAAACAAATAAGGGATAAATCGTTTGGTT
>CAISLM010000036.1 GCA_903886255.1 Candidatus Collierbacteria bacterium | reverse complement strand
TTTACTTGCAATTTCTGAGTTGCCATTTCTAGTCTTCCATCTTAGAGTTCCGACAAAGGCGTCGATGCTGTTTCCTTCTTGTCCCTGGGAAATTCTTTCGATTACGGCTTCAAGAACTGTTTTTTGTGCCGGGGTTGCTTCGCCATACAGTAATTGTTCGGCGGTATTAACTGCTTCACTGAATTTTTCATCGCTTACGTCAGTTGACTTAATTTTTTCTGCCAGCATTAGGAGATCAATCGACTTGTTTTTTGTTTCACCTATCCGATGCAGATCCTCCGGAGGTAAGGCAATTTGGGAAGCAACTTCGTTAAGTTTGTCGGCTATCATTCCGACTTCCTGGATAGATTTTGCTGAGTTTAGTTCATTATTAAAAATACGTTGAGCGTCTTGTTGTACTATTCCTTGGGGATAAAGACTATCTTCAGATATTTTTTGACCATTGATTTCAACGCTGCCTTTTTCGTGAGCCTCTTTGAGAGCTTCGTAATTAACATCTTTTGGTAAGGTGATCGGGGATGCTGGTAGCTTTTCGGGTATATCCATATATAAATAGTAACATTTATGGTGTATCAAAGTAAATAGAAGGCACTCGAAAATGTTTTAGGCTGTGGTGTAACCTAGTTTACTGATGGATGATCTAATTTTATCGGTTTTAATTTGGGAAGGATCAAAAGAGACTTTTAATTCGGATTTGGCATAGCTGGTGTTTGAAGAAACGACACCGGGTAGGTCTTCGAGGGTAAGATCGATGTTGGTGGCACAAGAGGTGCAATGGAGACCGGAAAGTTTTAATGTAATTGTCTCGAGATTCTTATTCGTTTTCTTGGGTTTTAGAAAGTTGAACATAATAGATATTTTTAATAATTTCTGCCGTACACATCCATTAAAAAAAGCGGTATGCTGTTTTGCCTGCGCAAAACACAACCTTTCTATCAGCAAAATTTTTCATGGTTACATGAAAACCAGGCAATTTTGCTTTGCGCGATATTTTTTTAATTGGATATGTACTTCGAAACATCAAAAATCATTAATTAATAATATTAAATCTGCCGGTGTACATTCCCATAGAACAAGAGAAAGCGAGGGGGCCGAGATCGTGAGGGGTGAATTCAATCGTAGTGTTTCCGGTTTCCGGTAATAATTTTTGAATATTTAGGGCGGGGATAGTAAAGGAGCGGGAACAGGATTGTACATTGGCTGTGTTTAAAGTCAGGCGGACGGGAATGCCTTTTTTAAGATTAATTATTTTGGGATTATATCCGCCATTGGTGACATTAATGGTGGCAGTTTGTATGCCATTTTCAATATTCGAATCATTATTGTCTGTAGCCGATAGAACGCTGGGAGAGGTGGCGGCGCGATAAAAGTTTTGAATTGTATAAATAGAACCGGTTAATCCGGAGCCGTTGTTGATGGAGAAAATGGACATGCCAATGAGAGCGGCAGCAGCAACTTTGGGAAAGTATTTTTGAAAAGCACTAGCGCTTTTATTGAGGAGAAATCCAAAAATGAGAAATGTTGGAGAAGTTCCGAGCATAAAGGCAAACATGATGGCTGCCCCTAAGATGGGATTGCCTGTACCTATGGCAATTATTTCTGTTGCCTGGGTGACGGCACAGGGAAGAAACACAGTCGAAAGACCAAGTAAGAAGGGAGCAAAAATTGATTTGCTTCGTGATTCATTTTTAACTAAACGGGCCAAGAATTTTGGCGGCTTGATAACAAAGTAGCGGAAAAATGGGTGAAGATCCAGTAGACTCCCAGCGATACCCAATAAATAAATACCGATGGCGATTTGGATCCAACCACGTGTGATGGGTGAAAGAGTGAGGCTTTGGCCCAGGAGACCAAGAAAAAATCCAAGAATGGTGTGAATAAGAATTTTTCCTGTTAAAAAAGAGGCGATGGGTAAAGTCTTATTGGTTTTTTCCAAGCTAACTTTCTGATTGGCAATGACCGAAGTTAACAATCCGCCCTGGATTGCGAGACAGGTGAGACCGCCTGTTGTGAGTCCGGTGAGAAATATGACGAGCAGGTTTATATTTTGCATTGGTTAAATTT
>CAISLM010000035.1 GCA_903886255.1 Candidatus Collierbacteria bacterium | reverse complement strand
TTTTGTTTGGGGGATGCGTCGTATGGAGTAGCCGTTCTTTGGGGGAACATGGAAATCGATACGATAATGTCGATGATGATCCAGTTTTTAAAAACGTATAATCCGAAAAGTTGTTTTAAGGACATTAAAGAATGGCCTGTGAAAGAGGAGGTTCAAGGTAATGCAAAACAATAAATATCGTCCCATGGTTTATATTCTTCCCAAGGCAAAGGTTAAACTGGATACTTATGTTATGTTGGCAAAGGGGGAAATCTCGGGAATGGGGATCGTGAGAAATATCCGGCGCGGGGTACTTTTGATCGAAGATCTGTATATCTTTGAACAAGAATGCACCATGGCCGATACGATTCTAAATCGCCGAAAAATAGGTGAGTTTGTCACCGACATGATAATCGCAGGGAAAGATCCTTCGGTTCTTCGTCTGTGGTGGCACTCACATGCCAATATGGATGTTTTCTGGTCGGTAACGGACGATGGGACTATTTCCGGTTTTAACAACGAATGGATGTTGTCTCTCGTCACCAATTTTGCCGGTGATGTGCTTTGCCGTATCGATGCATTTGCCCCTGTTCAAACAACGGCTTTAGAGACTCGTTTCCAGGTACTTCTTGAGGCTCCTGAGCTGCTTTTGGCTTCACTTCGCAGAGAAGTGGCCGCCAAAGTGGTTTTTATCGAGCCGAAACCGGTGAAGGTAAATGGTAAAGCAGTTTACGTGCCAGAGTCATAATATCGAAATATTTAAGGAGCATGAATGGCCAATTTATCTCGTCAGATAGGGATCATTTCTTTAGAGCAGCTTGAGTCGGCGAAAATAATTAATTTGATCGGTGTCGGTGGAATTGGTTGTCCGACGGCTTTGGCCCTCGGGGACATGGGGATTCCGGGACTGCGCTTGTTCGATGATGATATCGTTGAAGACCACAACCGTCCCACGCAGATTCTCTATCGTCGAACCGACCTGGGCAGACCGAAAGTAGAAGCTGCCAAAGAAGTTTTGGAAATGTTCACCGATGCACAAATCGTTCCGGTCCAGTCACGTTTTGACGGCACACAAGACCTTGAAGGAATTGTGGTATCGGCAGTCGATAAGATGGATCAGCGTATGGTCATCTGGAAAAAAATCCGTTACAACATCAACGTTCCGCTTTATGTTGAGGCACGGATGGGAGCAGAGGTTTTGAGGATTTATTCTTTGAATCCAACTGACCCGGAAGCGGTTGAACGCTACGAGAAAACTTTATATACAAGTGAAAAAGCGATTCAGCAACGATGTACCGAGAAGTCGATTATCTATACTGTGCTAGTGGCCGGTGGATTCATCGGCGGCCAGGTAAAAAAATTCCTTGTCGGTGAACAATTTTATTTCGAAATAATCATGGACTTGAAAAACATGATTCTAATGGTAGAATAGTTCGAATCGTCACCACCGTACCCTAAATCCGTCCCTAGAGCAGGTGACACTCAAAGGACAAAATCCTTAAGGAGGATCAATGGCTACGAATATGAATTTTGTGAAGGTTGCAGTGTTGGGTGGCAAGGTTGCCGAAGTTTCCCTGGAAGATGGCGCAACCGTGGCCGATGCCCTGAAGGCCGCCGAACTGAAAGAAACTGACGGCATGGAAATCGAAGTCAACAAGCGTCCTGCGGATCTGGAAGACGAAGTCTACGACCGCGACATCGTGGTCCTGGTCCCGAACGTTGAAGGCGGCGCCAACTAGGCTCCCCTCCAGGAATATGTTTTAACCCCCGGCAATTGCCGGGGTTTTTTTATACCAAAAATGTTTCAAGATTAGTTTAGAATCAAGTAAATGGATAATTTAATTGTTAATTTGGTTGAAAAAGAAAGGAAAAGGCAAGAGGAAACTTTATCGCTTATTCCTTCTGAAAATTATGCGAGCAAAGCAGTTAGGGATGCTGTCGGTTCGGTGTTGGCTAATAAATATTCCGAAGGGTATCCGGGTAGGCGATATTATCAGGGAAATAGTGTGATGGATGAAATTGAAAATTTGGCAATCGAAAGAGGGAAAAAGTTATTTAAGCTTGAGCATATGAATGTGCAGCCGTATTCAGGAAGTCCGGCAAATTTGGCTGTTTTAATGGCATTAGTTGAGCCGGGAGAAAAGATCTGCGGTATGGAGCTTAGTTCAGGTGGCCATCTAACTCACGGGCATAAAGTAAGCGTTACAGGAAAATGGTTTAAGAGTGTGCAATATGGTGTGAATAAAGAGGGAAGGATCGATTGTGACGAGGTTTTAGATCTAGTAAAAAAGGAATCGCCAAAAGTAATTTTTGCAGGAACAACAGCATATCCTTGGGCAATTGACTGGAAAAAGTTTTCAAAGATCGCAGAAAGTGTTGATGCGTTTCTTGTAGCGGATATCAGCCATATTTCCGGTTTGGTCGCCGGAGGAGTAGTAGAAAATCCTGCCGATTATGTTCATATTGTTACCAGTACAACTCATAAATCTCTGCGGGGCCCGAGAGGTGCATTTATCGGGGTGACAAATAATGGCTTGGAAAAAGACGAATCTCTGGCGGTGAAGATTGATAGAGCAGTTTTCCCAGGGCTTCAAGGAGGGCCGCATATGAATACAATCTCAGCAATGGCAATTTGCTTTGAAGAAGCAGGGAGTCACGAGTTTGCAATTTATGCAAAACAAATATTAAAAAATGCTAAGGCACTGGCAGAAGAATTGCGTGCGGGAGGGTTGAAAGTCTTTGGCACAGATAATCATTTATTGTTGTTAGACGTTGGTTTGGAAAAGGGAAGAGAAACGGCGTTGAAATTGGAGAACGTCGGAATTGTTGTTAATGCTAATACTATTCCGGGAGATGCCGGAAGCGCAATGAAACCATCGGGGATTCGTTTGGGAACTCCAGCGGTAACAACCAGGGGAATGAAAGAGGCGGAGATGAAGAAAATTGGTAAGCTGATTGTAAGAGTATTCGCGGGAGACAACCTTGATAAAATAAAGAGCGAAGTATTATCAATTTGTCATACATATCCATGCCCAAATTAATTTTAAATGGTAAAAACGAAGCTGACAAAATAGCCTTGTTTCTTGAAGAATCGGAAAAACTATTGGGAAAGAGTCTGCTGATACTTCAATGTGATGGACGGACGGAGGATAGCACTTATGTCCGTTTGAAAAGAGAAATGGGGGAGAGGCTTGGAGTTTTGGTATCGGTTTCGTACACCAAAGATAAAGATGAACTTCGAGAAATATTAAATGATGCAAATACCGACGATACTATTGATGGAATATTGATTCAGCTGCCGATAGCTGGGGCGACAAAAGAGGAGACAGAGCAGATTGTAGGCACTATTTATCCCAGTAAGGATATTGATGGATTAAATCCAAAATCTAAATTTATTCCGGCTGTTGTAAGGGCGGTTGAAAGGATAATGGAGATTTTTAATGTTGATTCGGACCAGCCTGTGGCAGTTGTGGGAGCGTTGGGTGAAGTGGGAAAGAGATTGATGCCAAGATTGGTTACTTTGGGATATAAGGTTAAGGGATTTGATAAAGGTGACAATCTGGCCGATTTGAAAGATTGTGAGGTGGTGATTGGGTCGACAGGAGTTGAGGGTTTGATAAAAGGGGATATGGTTCAAAATGGATTTGTGGGAATTGATCTCGGGTATCCTAAGGGGGACTTTTCCGGAGATGCGTTGGCAAAAGCTTTGATGATTACGCCGGTTCCGGGTGGTGTTGGACCATTGACAGTGGTGGAACTGTTTGAGAATTTGGGGGAGATTTAGGCATAAAAAACCGCCCCCGAAGGGGCGGCTAACTGAATTTATTTATTGTCGCCATTGAGGCCGCCAAAGGCGTTGAAATAGCCGATGACGTTGTCATGGATAACGTATTTATCCAAAAGTTTCGGATCTGAACCTTGGTAGGTCATATCCTTTCCGTTGTCGTAGTGAATAACGACTTCATAATGTTGGAAGTCGTTTACGACACGATGGGTGGTGTCAACCTTACCTTCGGGCCAGAAAACCTCATTATCGTGTCCGCTGGTGTCGGGAAGGTTCCCGACGTTGACCCATTGCCAGTAGGTATATATCCACCAATTTTTGTAAATTGGGGTGGGGGTGCCGTAAACTGGCGTGGGAACAGTAGTCATCTGAACCATCACCTGCGGAGCGTATACAGGGGTGGGGTCAGATTTACCTTCGCCGTAGGTGGAGTCGGCCTGAACCTCATCGGTGCACATGTCGTAGGAAACATATCCCCCGGCTTCTTCAGTCGGTTCACTGCAGATGTACGGTTCAGTAGTAGAGATCGCACCAGGTGTTTCGATTTGAATGGTGCTGTAGGTGTAATCTACAACCTCTGGGGTTGACAGCTCCTCATACTCGCCATGCGTGTAGCCAATGACGTTTTCTTGATCACCATAGTATTTCGAAGCCGGTGTTCCCACAGGGGTGGCGTCGGCGGGGAGGTCCCAACCTGAACCATTGAGAAGTTGATATTCCTCTTGGTGGGATTGACGCTCCCAACTTACGGACTGGACAACACCCTTGACTTCGTGGGTAGTGGTGAGGCTGACGATCAGCCATATGAAAAATCCGAGAGCGACTAAGACTCCCGCTCCAACGAAAATCTTTTTCCAGGGCAGGGTTTGGAGAGGTGAGCTGCTAATTGGGCTTGATTCGGCATTGGAGACGGAAACATTTGAGGCACCGGATGCGTTTGATTGTCCGCCACCGATTTCGTAGTCGGTTTTTTCGCCTTGGTTGGCACCACAACTGCCGCAGTCGTAAACACCTTTTTGGGCATCGTAGTTCCAGGTAAGGGCGCCGCAGTAGGCACAGTTGTGAGCACCGCCTTGAATTTTCTTTATTTCTTCTGGGTCAGTAACTTTTTCACCAACTTTGACATCGGTGATCGAGTAATCGGCCGGCCGAGTTGCTCCACAATGGGGGCAGTTATCCTCGTTGCTGACGATTTCCCCGCCACATGAGCGGCATTTGAGGATACCACGATTGTACTGAGTACCGAATTTGATACCTGTTCTGATTATCTTGGGCACGAAAGCCTCCTTGTGAATGTACTTGAATGAGGAATATGATGACGAATTACTGTGCGTATTCTAGCACAAAATGGCCAAAAAGTCAAGTTATAGGTCTTAATTTAGGCGTAAAAAACCCTCTCTAATTTCGAGAGGGTTAGTTGTTCGATGATTATTATTTATCCACCTCTGCCGGATCGGCCACTACCTGATCCGCCACGTGACGGTGTGGGTGGTGGGTTGTAATGGGGCATTGAGGGAGCTTGGTAATGGTGTTCTGGTTCAGACCTGTGGACAGTCGGAGTAAAAGTTTCATGACGATCTTCATGTTCTGATTCTTCCGATCGATGGTAGGTGGTGGTATCCTGAGACGTATTTAGTGTAGTTGATGAATCGTCGGTATTTCCCGGAGGTGTGAAACTGTAGTCTGTTGTAATGTCAGTTTCTGTTGGGGAGTTGAAGAATCCAGAAATCCACAAAACACCAAAAATAATGGCGCCTACGGCGATAATTCCTAGAAAAACATAGAGAATCGTTAATCCGTTGCTATTGCCGTTGCTTGTTGGTGCCGCTGGGGCATTGTTGGTAGTTGCGGGAGCTGCCGGTGCTGTAACCTGATACTCACTCCGAACGTAAGCATCATACGCCTTGACTGTCTCGATGACGGCTTCGTCTACCGAGCCTGTCTTGGCGTAGGTATCT
>CAISLM010000034.1 GCA_903886255.1 Candidatus Collierbacteria bacterium | reverse complement strand
CCGTTTGCAGATCCAGGAGTGATGACTTCGAGTGAATGAATGGGATATATCACCGGGTTAATGTCTCCTGCGCAAAAAGAGTTATTTTTAAGAGATCTTGAAATTGATTTTTCGGTAACTGTTTCGGGAAAGTTTAGATTTAGGGCTAACGCTTATTTTCAAAGAGGTACTCCGGCAATTTCGCTCCGTTATATCCCTAACACGATCCCTACCATTGATAGTTTGGCTTTGCCGGATATTTGTCACGCATTTACAAAACTCAAGCAAGGGTTTGTTTTGGTTGTTGGTCCAACCGGATCAGGAAAGTCTACGACTGTAGCATCAATTTTGGATGAAATAAATACAAACAGAACTGAACATATTGTATCGATTGAAGACCCGGTTGAGTTTATTCATTTAAATAAAAAATCGATCGTAAGTCAGCGGGAGTTGGGAGGCGATACAAAATCATGGAGCGCAGCATTAAAATCGGTGTTAAGAGAGGATCCAAATATTGTTTATATCGGTGAAATGCGCGATGCGGAAACGATGAGTGCGGCCATGACAGTCGCCGAAACCGGGCACCTGGTTTTCGCTACCTTACACACTAATTCTGCTTCACAGACAATTGAAAGAATTGTAGATAGTTTCCCGGAGGATCAACAGCAACAGATAGTATTACAGCTTTCGATGGTATTGGAGGCAATATTGTCACAGAGATTAATTCCAACTGTGGATGGCAGACGAGCTGTGGCTACGGAAATTTTGATAGCTACTCCTGCCGTACGAAATAATATTCGAGAAGGAAAGACATTCCAAATAGACAACATTATTCAAACTAGCGGAAACCTTGGCATGAGACTGTTTGAGCAAAGCTTGTCGGATTTGGTAAATAGAAATATTGTTAATAGAAGTGTCGCGCTCGAATACGCAATTAGACCAGCTGTTTTTGACAAAATGGTTGCTCCAAAATAAATATGAAATCTTTTCGATATAAAGTTAGAGATCAAAAAGGAAATCCTTCTTCGGGGGTTATGGAAGCAACAGACGAAAAACAGGTAGCTTCAATACTGCGGAGTAAGGGAATGCTGGTTACTTCTCTTTCGGAAGAAGATCAATTGGGACTCGATACTGTTTTTGCGAGGTTTTCTAAGCCTAAAGCCGATGAGATAACTAATTTTACCCGGCAGCTTTCTACTATGATAAGTGCAGGATTACCTTTGGTGAGTGCTCTAAAAATCTTAAAAAATCAATCTTCTCAAACACTTGGGGTAATTATTGATAAAGTTCTGACTGAGGTTGAAGGTGGTTCAACTTTGGGAGATGCGTTGGAGGTATCTGGCGGTGGGTTCTCTTCGGTATATCTAGCAATGGTAAGAGCCGGTGAATCAGCCGGTGTGTTGGATCAAGTATTGAAGAAGCTTGCCGATGCGCTGGATAAACAAAGAGATTTCAGAAGTAAAACAAAAGGGGCGATGGTGTATCCGGTGATAATTTTGATCGCGATTGTAGTTATTTCGGCAATCATGATGGTTTTTGTGGTGCCAAAACTAACGGCAATGTATAAAGACTTTGGTGCTCAGCTGCCTGCTCCTACGAGAATTCTAATGGGGATAAGTGATTTTGTGGTGAAATTTTGGTTTATTGTACTTATTTTTGTTGGTCTGGGCTATGTTTTTATTTCAAATTGGGCAAAAACTGAGGTTGGATCACTTATTGTGGAACAGTTAACTTTTAGAATTCCGATTTGGGGTAAACTCCGCAAGGATTTGATAATGACAGAATTTGCCCGGACAGTGAGTGTTTTGTTAGGTGCCGGAATTCCAATTTTGGATACATTGCAAATCGTTTCGGAAACGCTCGGTAGTAAGATTTATGGTGCCGAAGTTAGACAAGCAGCTACAATGGTAGAAAAAGGTGTCAGCTTGGCTGAGGCAATGCAGCAATTGGAAGTATTTCCGCCGATTTTGGGACAAATGATTGCTGTTGGAGAAGAAACGGGGAAATTAGATGAAGTTCTATCGAAACTGGCGGCATTTTATGAAGGCGAAAGTGAGGTAAAAGTAAAAGCGTTAACTACTGCGATTGAGCCGTTAATTATGGTTATTATGGG
>CAISLM010000033.1 GCA_903886255.1 Candidatus Collierbacteria bacterium | reverse complement strand
GCTGGAGACGTGGAAAAGTAAATAACGTTCTAAAAGCTGTTGAGGAGTCAGTTTTTCACTCGGCCCAATCGCATGAGGATTTTGTTTGTCCATCAGGTCTCCTATTAAAGAACATAGAAAATGAAGTTATGGGGTATTATATCACTTTCATTTTTAATAAAAACACCTCCGGGTGGAGGTGTTTGGTTTTACTAACCTAAAAAGGAAATAACATCTTGCAGACTGATCCAGTCAGACTTGGATAAGTCATAAAAATAATTAGGATCCATTTCGTTTGAATCAGGCCGAATAACGAGCGTTTCTCCGTATTTCGAGGTAACGACCAAATCGGCCGGGTAACGGGTGTTTGGGTAGGTGACGACAAACGGATATATATCCGCGTCGCTTGAAACAAGCGGCCGAACGATCGAGTCCAGGGCCGGATAGTTACAGAAATAAATGGCCCATAAATCGGCCATGGTGGGGACAGGCGCATGATAGTCACCAGGAAGTGAATGGGCCATCTTCTCAGCGAAATCGATCAGTTCCCGAGTCGTGTATGTGACGCCGTTTATGATGTTTGTCTGGGTCCACTGCTCCAAAGTGTCGTCTTTTTCGAAGACAATGGTCTGGGGACAGCCATTTTCGGGAAAATCAACGGCCAGTTTTTGGCAGGTTAACCGGTTCGAGCGATCTGTGAGATGAGCAGGGTAGACGTTCGTCAACTTGCGCTCTCTGATGGCGTAAACGGCCTGCCGACCGCCAAACCAGAAACGAGCGTAAAGATTCAGAAGCCCTTCCATGGTAGGTTCCATTTAATTTTCCTCTCTTTTTTCAGGTGCGAATAGGTTGAATTGGATGATGGTATGGTATCACAAAAGTGCCTAAAAGTCAAATATATAGGGTATTTGGGTGCGCTTTGATCCGGGTATTTTTAGGCCTTGACGACGGCGAGGAAGGCGGATTGGGGAAGCTGGACCTTGCCGAACTGCTTCATACGGGCCTTACCCTTTTTCTGCTTGTTGAGTAGCTTCAAATTACGAGTGAAATCCCCGCCATGGAGCTTGGCATCAACGTCTTTACGATAGGCTTTAATGGTCTCCCGGGCAATGATCTGGCCACCAATGGCGACTTGGATGGGGATTTCAAATTGCTGGCGGGGAATGGCTTCTTTGAGCTTGTCGGCGATGGCTTTGGCTTTGAAGTTGGCTTTTTCTTTGACAGTGATGATACTCATGGGTGTAAATACTTCGTGATTGAGTAAAACGTCGAGACGAACCAGGTCGGCTTCGTGCCAACCGGAAAGCTCGTAGTCGAGGGAAGCAAAACCCTGGGAAACACTTTTGAGACTGTCATGGAGGGCAGTGATGACCTCGATTAAGGGTAGTAAATAATCTATTTCAACCAATTGATCCAAATAGGAAACATTGACGAGACTGCCGCGGAGATCCTGGCAGAGCTGCATAACGGCGCCGACATATTTGTCGGTGACAACTATCTTTACTGTAGCCATGGGTTCGAAACCTTGGGCAATGATGGCCGGATCGGGAAAATCGGCGGCAGAACTAAAGATTTTTTCGGTACCATTTCGCAGTTTCACTTTATATTCGACCGAAGGGGAAACGGCAATGACCGGAAGATCAAACTCGCGCTCGAGACGTTCACCCACAACTTCGGAATGAAGTAACCCTAAGAAACCGACCTTAACCCCTTGTCCCAAAATGGGTGAATTAATTCCTTGAGTGGTAAGAGCCGAGTCGTTTAATTTTAATTTTTCCAGCGCGTCGACCAAATCACGATATTGCGAACCGTCGGAGGGATACATATCCAAGAAAACATTAGGGTGAATCTTTCTAAATCCGGGAAATGGAGCAACATCTTTACTTTGGGAAGCTAGACAAAGTGTGTCCCCAACTAAAATTCGATGAATATCTTTGAGTCCTGTAATAATATAGCCGACATTCCCGGAAGTGATAATTTTTCTGGCTTCGCGCTTGGGGCTGAAAACGCCAATTTCTGAAGCGGTTAAAACTTGGCCGGAGTTTAGAAATTCCAATTTATCGCCGGTATGAATGTCACTGGTAATGACACGAACAAAGGCGATAACCCCGAGGTGAGTATCAAAAACAGAATTAAAAACGAGGGCTTGAAGAGGTTTATTTTCCGTTTTGGGTGCGGGTAGGTCGGAAATAATTTTATCGAGTAAGTCTGCAACACCTTCGCCGGTTTTGGCGGAAACAAAAAATGGTTCTGAGGAAATACTTAGTAATTGTTTTATTTGACGGGTGGCGGCGGCAACATCGGCGAGAGGGGCATCGATTTTATTAACTACGGGAATTATAGTGAGCCCAAGATTCCGGGCCAGTCTCAGGTTGGCGACAGTTTGGGCCTGAACACCTTTGGTGGCATCGACCAAAAGGATGGCACCATCACAGGCCTCCAGAGCCCGTTCGACTTCGTAATTAAAATCCACATGGCCGGGAGTGTCGATGAGATTCAAAGTAAACCCTTTGTAGTTCATGGTAACGGGAGCGAGCTTGATGGTGATCCCCCTTTCCCGTTCGATGGGATTGCTGTCGAGAAGCTGAGGAGTCATCTTGTCTTTTTGAACAGTACCGGTGATTTCCAGCATACGATCCGCTAGAGTGGATTTACCGGCATCAATATGAGCAATAATAGAAAAGTTTCTGGTTTGAGATGGCATAAATAATTTTAGATACTGTCGGGAGTGGACTCAATGACTTCATCACTCTCGCCCAGTATTTTACGCCAATTACCAATCTTTTTTATGATGGCGAGAACATCGGCCAATTCTTCAATCTTAAAAAGCCAACAGAAGAAGAGATAAACAGAGAAGCCGACAATGGAAACTGTGAGAGTTAGGCCAATAAGAGGAATGGTTCTAGTGGTATCAAAAACATACTGGTCAAGAAGGTGCATGGGAACCCAAAGGGCGATGCCGGTAAAAACACTAACGATAAGCATCTTGATAATCCGCTTGGATATGCCAAGGGCACCGACCCGGGAACTAACAGCACGATAAGAGAGGAAAAAGTCCAAAAGGTTACCGATGGACATGGCGAGCGTAATGCCGGCAACATCTCTTTCAATCGTGCCATCAAATAAATAGGCCAGGCTGACAAAAACAACCATAGTGATAAAACCAATGATTAAAGATGTCCTGGTATTTTTCATGGCATAAAGGGCACGAGTTAGAGTGTTGGTGACAGCTTGGGGTGCAATGGCAAGGGAAAGATAGGCAAGAGAGCGACCGGTGAGGAGAGTAGCATCCCAGGGAAAAGATTTTGCTCCAAAGGCAATACGGACCAGAGGAATACGTAAAACCAAAACCAAAACACTGGCCGGTAGAGCGAAGAAAAATATTTGGAGAATGGATTTACTAAGTGTCTCTTTGAATTTTGTTTTGTCGGGGAGAATTGCTTCTTCGGCAAGAGCCGGAAAAGAAGCTTGACTTAGTGAAACACCAAACAGGGAAATGGGAAGAACATAAAGCTGTCGGGCAAAATTAAAAATTGAAAGAGAGCCGGCGGCCAGGAACGAGGTGAGATTGACAGCAACCCAACGTTCGATTTGGTCCAACCCAAGTGCAAGAGCACGTGGCGGCATCAGACGAACCATGGTTTTTACACCTTGATGTTTTGGTTGAAAAATAATTTTTGGCCAATAACCCAAGGCGCCGGCGGCCGGAAGCTGGATCAACATATGGAGAAGAGCTCCAAAAACAACACCTATGGCAGCGGAATAAATTCCAAATCTGGATGAGAGAAAATAAATTCCGGCAATAGTGCCGACGTTGTAAAGCAAAGGGGCAATGGCAGGGATAAGGAAACGGCGGTGAGACTGGAGAACGCCGGTAAGGAAGGAAGATACAGTGAAAAGCATCTGACCAATAGACATAATACGAATTAAGTTAGCCATTAGGTCGAGCTCTTGGGGTGGGTAATGGGCTAAAAGACCGGCAATGGGGCGGGCAAAAATAACAATTAAGAGAGAGAAGATGAAGAAAAATAGGCCGACAACAGTGAGAGCAGCGTTGGCAAGATGGTTAGCTTCTTCTTTGGATTTAGCAAAATATTCCTGATAGATGGGGATAAAGGCGGCGGAAACGGCACCGACGACGAGAAGCTGGAAAACCGTATCAGGAACAACAAAGGCTGCAAAATAGACATCAAGATTGGCCGCCTGGCTAAAGAACCGGGCTACCAAAAGATGATTCCGGACAAGACCCAACAAGGCCGATAGTAGATATGATGCGCCAATGATACCGGCTGCGGAAAGAATACTGGAACTCTTCCGGTTAAGGAGATCTTGGGACTTGGATATTAGTTTTTGAACCACTGTGTTGATTTTAATTCATGAGCTTCACTTGCGCTAGGTGGAGCTCGTGGTAAAATTAGCGCATGCCAATAACAAAATCAGCAATAAAAAAACTCAGATCCGACGAGAAAAAAGCCGGTTTCAACAAATCTACTAAGACAAAAACAAAGACCGCTGTTGATGCTTTTAAGAAAGCTCTTTCCGTCGAATCATTATCAGTTGCCTTCTCCATGCTAGACAAAGCTGCCAAAAAAGGCGTTTTGAAAAAAGGAAAAGCCGACAGAATGAAGGCACGTTTGTCTAAGAAAATTTCCCCCAAAAAGTAAGGATTTTTGATACACTGAAGGTGTGGCTACTGCTCATGGTGTTTCTAGTATTAACTTATTGCCAAAGGATAGTTTTGAGTTCTCTACAACGGGGAAGATTTTAAAATGGGTGACGACTGTGGGTAGAGTACTGGTGGTTCTTACCGAATTTGTAGTGCTCTTGGCTTTTGCATCGAGATTTTATTTTGATAAAAAATTAGATGACCTTTCAACCATATTAGTACAGAAGGAAGCCCAAATTAATGCTTATGTAGATGTTGAAGCTCAAATGAGGAAGGTACTGGCCAAACAAACTCCGATTGAAACGTTACAAAAAGGCGGATTGGGATTTGGCACCAAAATAAGCAGTTTGGCGCAAATTCTTCCGACAGGTACAGTGCTGAGCAGCTTATCGTTGGACAGCAGTGGTGTGGTTATTGAAGGAAATTCACAATCCGAATATGGCTTTGCTCAGTTTGTAAGCGGAATAAAAAAAATGTCCGGCGTGAAGAAAATTAGTCTAAGAGATACAAGCTTTGATCAAACATCCGGTAGTGTTAAATTTAGTATTCAAATTAGTTATTTATAATGGCAGGCCTTTTATCGTCAGAACAATATTCGCTATATTTTAGAAAGGTTGGCCTTCTTTATAAACGGCCGGAGATTCGGGCATCTCTAGAGGTTATTTTGTCGGTGTTTACAGTGGCATTTTTGATTTTTGTGGCCATCAGACCGACTCTCGCCAATGTTGTTTCCCTGCAGAAAAAAATTACGGACCAGGAAGTGGTGAACAAAAAAGCCGACAATAAAATAGCACAGCTTTTTAATGCACAGACACAGCTAACTAATTTTCAAAACGATTTGGGTTTGTTTGATTCGGCAGTTCCCGACAATTTTTCCTATACGGATGATGCAAAAAGACTGGAATTTGTCGCCAAGACAAATAATCTTTCAATAGATTCTCTGAACTTTTCCGGAACAACACTACTCAAAGGTGGTACAGCCGCCACCGCCTGGATGGCAAAAATTCCGGTGCCATCTGCCGACAATATTCTTCTTGATCCAATAACTTTTTCGGTTAGCGGAAAACCACAAGATGTCATTACTTTTTTAAGCGCAGTTGAAAATATGGATAGACTGGCAGGGATAAATAGCGTTTCGCTATTAAAACAAATTGGCATAGATAAGGCGTCGGATGTTCTTAAAGCCTCCGGTCAGGTGACCTTTTATTTCTATTCTGAACACAAATGAAAGCGAACAGAACAATATCATCATATATATTATTAGTAGGAGTAATGGGTTTGTCGATGGTTGGAGGAATTGTAGCTTATCAAATATATTCTTCGGCAATCAAAACTCAAAATACAGCCGAGCAAACGGCGGCGATAAAACCGCTGGATGGAGTGATTGATCAAGCAACAATAGATAGTCTAAAAAAGAGGGTTGTCTATTCGAATGCAGAAATGAGCCTTTCACTCGGCACAGCAGTAGTAGCCACTCCGGAAGCGGCAATTACTCCTACCGCACCGATATCTACCAATTCGGCAACAACACAATAAAAATGGCAAAATCCGGATTAATGGGTAAAAGAATACCGACCATCGTAGGAATCCTAATTTTATTGGGCGGTCTTTTTGCCGGAGTGGTGTTGGTGAATGGCCGTCAAGGATTGTTGACGAAGGCGGGACCAACAGAGGCACCTAAAAATGTAAAAATCTCTAACTTGGGATCAAATACTTTTACAGTAAGCTGGACGACAGATACGCCGGTTACCGGTTATATAAAATATTCTGAGGATCCAACAAAGATAAATACTCCGGGGGGCGATATACGCGATCAAATATCCGGAAGTTCGCAATCTTATACAAATCATTATGTTAGTGTGACGGGTCTCAATCCAGACAAAACAAACTATTTTATGATTGGCTCCGGATCACAGCTATATGATGACACCGGAAAACCTTTTGAAGTAAGAATATTGCAACAAGTGATTGCTCCTCCGGAAGACGTAATAACCGGAAAAGTAATTGGTGCCGATGGGAGCCCTATTAATAATGCAATTGTTTATGTCGAGGCCGAAGGCAGCCAAACATTATCGGCAATGACCAAGGCGGATGGGACATGGAGATTGAATTTGGCTTTATCGAGAACTGATACCGGGGCTGTCCTTACATATGATCCGGCAACGACTTTGATCTCTATTTTTGTTCAGGCAGGAATTTCCGGGACGGCGACGGCAATTACAAATACAGGTAAAGATAAGCCGGTACCGGATATCGTTTTGGGTAAGAACCAAAGCTTCATTGATACTTCAACAGCAACGCAATCAGGGGCAATTGATAGTGGAACAATAAAAAGCGGCGGTTTCAAGAGTATTACAGAACAAGCAGCACCTGTAACTACAGACAACTCTGCGCCTGGATCGCAAATAATCACCAATCCAGCAATAAACGGAGAAATGATTGCGACCAGTTCACCGGAGTTTTCAGGAAAGTTGGCACCAGGAACATCAATCAGAATTACTGTTCATTCGGCAACGGAGTTAACCCAAGTGATTAAGGCCGATCCTAGTGGCCAATGGAAATGGACTCCCCCACAGGGGTTGGAACCGGGAATTCATACCATAACACTTGAATATACGGATGCAAATAATGTGTTCCAACAAGTAGTCAGATCGTTTACAGTTTTGGCTGCCGACAATACCGGCGGCATACCGGCATTTACGGCCACTCCGTCCGCTACCATAACAATTACACCCACAGGTACTCCATCCTTGACTCCAACAATGACTTCAACCATGCCGGCAACAACTTCCGGAACCATAACGAGTACAGGTGCAATGGACGCAACATTAATAATGGGGGCAGCCGGTTTAATATTATTTATTTTCGGTAGGGTATCAAAAAAATGGTGGAAGGATTGACGAATAACAATTATTTCTTTATAGTGTAATTAAGTCTAAATTTAATTGGACTTTGACGCATACTCATGGACGACCAAAATAAAACCAATCAACCGATTGATACAAATGTAGTTGCAGGAACCACGAATCTTCCCATAGAGGATATTACCCCTACCGATACACCAATGGCGAGTGCGGCTCCAACTCCTGCTGAGCCGGTTGCACCTTGGACTGCTCCTGAACCGGTGGAGGCAAAGCCGGAGGCGTTGGCTGTACCTTCTGCTCCTGAACCACAGACGGCACCAATGCAAGAGAATACGATTGCCCCATGGCCGGCTCCCGAACCGACCCTTACTCCGGTAGACGCGACACCCCTAATCACTCCGGCTCCGGAAGTTTCTCCGATTCCCATGCCCACTCCGACAGTAACCGAGCCGGTTCCGACTCCCATGCCGGAAACAACAACGACATACACATCAACAGTCTCGACTACAATTCCTACCCCTTCGATACAAACCCCTGAGGTACCAATGCCAGTCGGTAAAAAAAAGAACAAGATTCTGCCGGTGATCGGTGGAATTGTAGCCCTACTATTAGTAGTAGGTGTGGCCGGAGCGGCCTATTATGTTTCTAATCAGTTATCAAATCGCCAAGCGGTAGCGCCAGATGCGCCAACGAGTAAACCATTGGCATCTGATTGCACTGCCAGTTGTAACTATAGCGGGGGAGAATTTTGCTGTAACGGAAATTCTTGCTGCAGTCCAGGACAAACTTGCAATGCGTCTCAGGGTTGCCACGGAAGTAGCGGGTGTACTGGAAGCCAAACTTATTGTTCCGCCTGCGGTGGTTGTGTCACTCTGCCTAGTGGACAGGGTTGTAATGCATATTGTAATGGTGGTGGTGGAGGTGGTACCACCTGTGACAAGGGTGGAACTTTTCAATATGGAACATATCCCAATAATTTGAGTTCATGCGATTATAAAAGTAGCGTAAATGGTGCCTGTGGAAGCTCTTGTGGAAAATATACTTACGCTTGCGGAATTTATTGCTTCGATACGGGTTGTGGCTCAAGCGCTTGCGGTAAATCAATTACCTACCCAGATTGTGATGCAACAAAAAGAGATCCTTTGGCAAGTCCTCAGACAATTACATTTACCAAGGCCGGTACAGTCGACCTTTATAGCCGAGGTGCGGCAGGAACTGTAACATTAACTTCAGGTTCTAAGACGAAGACATTTACGACAACTCAAGGTAACGCAACAAAGGCCACAGCAAGTGCTCCATTTGTAGTGGCGGCAGGTGAAACATACACAATTGTTGTACACGAGTCTGATTCAAAAGAAAATGGTAAGGCGTCTTATGGTTGGATTCTTCCACAAGGAACCAAGTGTGGTCCGGTAAAGACCCCGGGGGTGGCCATCGATTCAAATAGCAAGCCAACAGGAAAATGTGGTGATCTGGTAGACGCAAGTGGAGTGATAAATGCAGCTAAAGGTGCGCTTGATGTAGCCGGAGTAAGTGCACCGGTACAATGTTGGGGTGATTCACAAAGAAGCCCCTTGGATGATACACAAGACTGGGACTACAACGATTTTACTTTGGCGTTTGGATACGAAAAATGTACTCCTTCCGGTACAGTTACTTGTAATCCTGATTGTCCTACTACCTGCGGACATGCTGCTTCAACAATTACAACCTGCACAGATTCGTGTGGAGCCGCGACAACAAAAGCTTGCGCAGCAACGGCGGATTGTACACAGGGAGCTTGTATGCTAATAAATATTTATAAAAAAGTTGGCAATGCTTACGGAACGACTCCTTTAACAGCAGCACAGCTACAAACACTTAAGGTAGGTGATGTGTTGAAGTTTACTTTGACTTCAAGTGCAGATAATCTTAGAGGTAGGTTTAGGGTCACAATAGCTACCACCGCAACCACTTCTGTAGGGTCATGGTTAAGTGGAACGATTGACGCCACAAATAAGAAACTGGTGACTTATCCTGACTACGCAGTCGCCACTGCCGGAAACTATACATTTGATGCTCAAGTTAGCACCACTCCATAAAATGAAAAAGAAAAATATTATAACCATCATCCTCGTTCTGCTAGTAGTGATTTTGGGTGGAGCTTCTATATATGTAGCGACTCAGCTAACATCCAGACCATCAGTGTCGCCAAATGCCCCAACGAGTAAACCGGCAGCTTTTGAGTCTTGTGCCTCAGGATTAAATTGTTCCGGAACCCAAATTTCGGGAGCGGCCCAATGCGACAATACAATTCCGGCCAATGGAGCGACCGGGGTACTTTGGTGCTGTCCGGCAGATCAGACTGCATTAAATGGACTATGTGTTTCCAACTGGGTGGGTAGTGCGGCTTGCACAGTGGCAGGGGTAGCTTCTCCAATATGTACTCCTACCGACGTGGTAACTTGTAATCCCGATTGTCCTACCGATTGTGGACATGCTGCTTCAACAATTACAACCTGCACTGATTCGTGTGGGGCAGCAACAACAAAAGCTTGCGCAGCGACGGCGGCTTGTGCTTCTTGGACAGTTAGCAAAGAGGCTTTCACAAATGCATCTACAAATACTGCCGGTTCATATTCTCATACCGATGCTCTTAAGAAGACTGGTGATGGTGCAACAGTAATTCCTAATGAAACTTATGTATATGAAATGTGGGTTACAAATCCATTGACTACAACTATGACAGGTGTGACCTTGACAGATGTTTTAACCGGAACAAACCTTGATAAGTTAACTTTCTTAGATGCCGATACAGGATGCACTTATGCTGCTGCAACTAGAACAGTTACTTGCACAAATGTATCCATTGCATCCGGAACTTATGGAAAAGGCTTCAGAGTGAAAGTTGCAGGAGATATTACGGATGGAACATCCATCGTCAACACTTTCTCAGCTGTGTATGCCGGACAAACATTGCAAGGAACCAATACTTTGACTGCCGCCGTGACGGCTACCACTGCTGTTCTTACCGGAACAAAGACCGCCTACAAAGATGTATCTACCAATACTCCCGGCAACTATGCCCTGGCAACAGAAATGGCCACAGTATCCAAAGGACAGACTTATGTTTACACAATGACATTGACAAATTCGAGTACGACTCAAGCAACCGGAGTATCAGTAAAAGATTCGTTGGCAAGCCTTGCCATGTTGACTTTTGTAGATACAGTAAATGGTTGTACTTGGGATAATTCGGCCTTGATGCTTACTTGCAATACTTCGATCGATCCCAATCAATCAAAGACATTCTCATTAAGAGTGAGAGCATCGGCCGGAATAGCTAATGGAGATATTATTTCCAACACCGCTAATGTCACCTACAACGGCAATCCGTTAGCTCTTACAAAAGATCTGACTGTAAGCACAGTCGTTGGCTGCAACAATACTTGTACTACAAGCGACGAATGTTCAACAGGTCTAGTCTGCGATACCACAACCAGTACCTGTCGTAAACAGGCCTGTACTAGTGAAGATGATTGTACTTGTGCTGTCGCGATCATTCCTACCGCAACAAGAGCAATCGCTACTGCTACTGCAGTGGTCACCGCAGCTCCAACAACAGTTACTCCCACAGTGTTACCTGAAACCGGAGTCCTTGATATCCCCGGCGTAGCTGCCTTTGGTGGAGGATTGTTCATGGCCGTAGTGGGAATTCTGCTAGCTTTGTAAAAATGAAGATCGCCGTAGTTGGAGGAGGATTTACCGGTCTTGCTTGTGCCCTTTCACTTGTAGAGAGTGGCGTGGAGGTGATTTTGTATGAAGAAGAAAACACTCTGGGAGGATTAGCCGGAGGAGTGGTTGAAAAAGATTGGAAGTGGAGTTTGGAATATTTTTACCATCACGCTTTTACAAATGATAAGGAAGTTATTGATTTGGCGAAAAAAGTTGGGGTGAAACCTTTAATTAAAAAACCAATTACGACTGGTTTTATTAATAAAAAAGAATTACAGCTGGATTCCCCTATTTCCGTATTAAAGTTTTCGGAACTTAGCATTGTCGGCAGGTTAAGAATGGGTGCGGGATTGGCGTTATTAAAGCTTATTCCTAACGGCTTGTTTCTGGAAAAATATAGAGTTGCCGAACTCCTTCCCCGAATAATCGGGAAAGAAGGATATGTGGTGATTTGGGAAAAACTTTTAAAAGCAAAATTCGGTCCGTTTGCAAATAAAGTAAATATGGCCTGGTTTTGGGCAAGGGTAGCTAAAAGAACAAAAAACTTAGTTTATTTTGAAGGAGGATTCCAAAATTTGGCAAATAAAACGGGCGAGAAAATTACCGGTATGGGTGGAAAGATTTTTCTACGTAAGCCGGTTGAAAAAATAAATAAGCAGGAAAACGGAAAATGGATAATCGGAAAAGAAGAATTCGATGGAGTGTTGGTAACCACACCGGCTCCGGTAATGGAAAAGTTGTTGGGGAAAAAAATTGAATTTCCTGACCTTGATTATTTATGGGGTCAAACAGTAATTCTCCAGTTGAAAGAGAGGGTGATTCCCAGTTACTGGATGAATATTTTGGAGAACAATTGGCCATTTTTGGTACTGGTGGAACACACGAATCTGATTGATAAAAAATATTATGGAAACAATCGAATTGTTTATTTGGGGAATTATCTTCCCGAAGGGCACAAACAATTAAAGATGAGCAAGGAGGCACTTGTCTCTGCCTACCTACCATATTTAAGAAAAATTAATAAGCATTTTAAAAAAGCCTGGATTAAAAATGTTTTAGTCTTCAGGAAACCTTTTGCTCAGCCGGTATTTCCGGTTAATTATTCCAAAGAAATTTCTAAAATTAAATCTCCCGTTAGAGGATTGTATCTAGCCAACATGAGTATGGTTTATCCGTTTGATCGGGGTACAAATTATGCAGTTAAGATGGGTGTTGCCGTAGCCGTAGGGATATTAAGGGACTTAAAATAAGTTATGTTTAGCGTTGATATTTTAATTATTTTAAAAACATATGCCATTGGTCTTGGTTTACAGCTTTTGGTTTGGCCTTTGATAAAAAAATTTTTCGGGAAACTTCCCGATGCCGGCTGGGCTTTAGGTAGGGTTTTAATTACGATTGTCAGCGCCCTGGTCTTTTGGGAGCTGGCTTACTTGGGTTTTACGGATAATAATGTCAACAAACTTTATGCTCTATTGGCAATATTTGGGATGTTTAGTTTGTGGATAGTCATTACTAAGGGATGGAAATCATTAATGGTTGCCAAGGAGACGGCCAAAATAATTGCGATTGAAGAATATTTGTTTTTGGTGGGGTTTTTGATCATGGCTTTGATACGGGCATACGCTCCGAGCCTAGATAGTTTGGAAAAATTTATGGACTTTGGATTTCTTAAGCAATACTTAGTTTCGGCAAAACTTCCGGTCACAGATATGTGGCAGGCGGGACAAACAATTAATTACTATTCATTTGGACATTTCTGGGCGAGTATTTGGGTGAGAATTTGGGGTGTGGAGCCGGCGGTAGGATACAACTTGATGTTGGCCTACATTTTTGGAACATCAATGAGTCTTGTGTTTCTGGTTTGCAAACTTCTGAGCGGAAATAAATATTCCAGAGCATCAACTTTTGGAGGAATTATTGGAGCCTTATCGGTGATGATCGCGGGGAACAGTCACGTTATCTGGTATTTCCTAAAGAATGGTAATCTAAACGGATATTGGTATGCTGAAGCCACCAGATTCATTCACAATACCATTCACGAGTTCCCCAGCTATAGTTTTGTAGTTTCCGATTTACACGGGCATGTACTGGATCTTCCCATTGTTTTAATTTTCTTGGTGGTAATGTTTGCCTGGGTAGAAAATAGAAACCGAATTTACGAAGTGGTGATGGGAATACTTTTGGGAGTGATGATGATGACAAACACCTGGGATGTAGCTGTTTATGGTTTGGTGCTTTTGGTGTTGGGTTTGCAAATAATTGTGCGCAAACACGAAGATATACGAAAATTATTTGTGACGGCAGGAATTATATTTTTATTAATGGCGATCGTGGCTCTCCCCTGGTGGCTTTCGTTTAAAAATATTTCCAGCGGAATTGGAATCGTAACGGAAAGATCGCCTCTATGGCAGCTATTAGCTTTATGGGGAGGAGGAATGATCGTAAATATTGCCGCCGTAATTACTGAAGGCAAAGGCGAACAAAAAATGGCCGTCAGAACTCTCGCTTTGACTTCAGTTCTTTTGATTATTATCCCGGAATTCATCTATGCGCGTGATATTTATCCGGATTGGCCAAGAGCAAATACTATGTTTAAACTTACCTACCAGGCATTTATTTTGATGGGAATTTTGATGGGGGCGACAATGGGTAAACTGGCAGATAAGGAAAGGAAGATGGCGTTGATATGGAGGATGCCGGTTATGCTAATTTTATTTTCGATTTTTATGGGAACTATGATATTCCCAATCAAGGCATTTTCGACTTATTACAGTAATTTTTCATATTATCTGGGACTCGACGGCGAGAAATGGATGCAGACAAAAATGCCGGAAAACTATGGTGCGGTGCAATATTTGTCGGCAAATAGAAATGGAAAAAATTTAGTGGAGGCAGTCGGTGACAGCTATACCTTATTGAATGTAGTCTCGGTTTTTTCGGGAGTGCCTTCGATAGAAGGCTGGAGAGTTCACGAATGGTTGTGGAGGGGAAGCTACGATATAGTGGCGGCCAGAGAAGCCGAGGTGAGAGAAATTTATCAAGCTGAAGATATAAAAAAATCGGAGACGATAATTAAGAAATATAATATCGGCTGGATATTGGTCGGCCAGGACGAAACAATCACTTATAAGGTAAACGAGGAAAAGCTTTGGCAGCTCGGAAAGATCGTATGGAAACAGGGAGACACATACTTGATAAAGGTAAATTAACTACTGTTTACCCTTGAGAAGATTATCAATGTATTTTTTAAGGGCAGTCCAGTTGTTGTCTTTGGGGATAAGGACGTAGACTCCTTTGTATTGATTGGCCGGGGGATTATAAAGAATAGTAATTCCATTGCTATCAGGTAAATTGGAAAAGGTGATGGAACGAACCGGTATGTTTTTGGAATCCAGGGCAGCCTTAGCTAAGGTGGGATACAAACTCTGAGGAATATTGGTTTTTAAGTTTCGATCAAGAATAGAAAAGAAAGCATCGAGTTTGTTTTTGTCGAGAAGGAAGGCCGGAGTGAGCATTTTGGATTTAATGGCAGAGATAACCTGCTGCTGGCGGCGGGAACGGGCGAAATCGGTTCCTTCTTCGCCAACAGCGTGCCGTGAACGGACAAAGTTGAGAGCGGTATCTCCGTTCATATGGGCAGAACCGGTAGCGAAAGAGATTGTTTCGTAGCGAGCCGATTCAGGTTGGGCATTTTCCATACCGGGTATGGGAAAAAGATTGTCGGTAAATCCGGGGTTTACATTTATGTCGATGCCGCCAAGCAAATCGATGGTTTCTTTAAAAATGGTGAAGTTGACGACCGCGGTGTAGTTGATGGGAAGACCAATATCTTCAAGAACGGCAGCTTGGGCCATTTTTATTCCGGCGCCTGGGCTGGCTTCTTCACCATAATAATAGGCTGAATTTATTTTTGCCTGGAGTGAAGGCACCCAAAGATCACGGGGAATACTTATTAAGGTAGGAATTTTTGTATTGTGATCATAGGATAAGACAATCATAGTATCGGCCAGATTTGGCGAGTCATCACCTTCCCCTCTTATACCGAGAATAAGAATATTAGTGACGCCGTTAGTGCTATCGAGATTTTGAGATGGGGTTCCCAGGAAGCTGAGAAGGTCTTGCGGCTTTACATGCATATGGTTGAGGAGACTTAAACCTTGGTAGCCAAGGTATCCGAGAAAACCAACAATGATTGCCACGATTAAAATCGTCAAGTGAAGCCTGATAAAAGAGGCAATACGGATGAAGACCCTTGCAGGTCTGATATGGTTTAATTTCATTTAATTTCCCAGACTATTGATGATTTCGGCGAATAGTGTAGGCTCAAGACTATCTGTCCCAACTAAAACCCCATCAATACGGTTTTGACTGACAAATGATTTTACATTGTCGGAGGTGACGGAACCGCCATAAAGAATTGGCGCGGCGTTGTCGATCAAGAAACTAATTTGATTGGCAGTGTGATTGGCATCGACGGGGTCAATTGGGCGGCCGGTTCCCACAGCGGCGATTGGTTCGTAAACAAAAATGCAGCGGGAAACGTCAATATTTTTTTGGAATAATTCTTTGATCTGCTCATCCAGATAAGGAAGATCGAGACAGACAATGGGGGTAATGGAATTTTCAAGGAGGAGGCGAGCCTTTTTGGCGACCATTTCACTCGTCTCGGCAAATTCCCGGCGGCGATCGGAATGGCCAACAATGCAAAAGCTCACAAGTTCGGCGAGCATGGCAGCGTTAATTTCTCCGGTATGCTTTCCGGGTGCTAGATGAGATACGTTCTGTGCACCTGTAGTGATGGGCATCTCAAGGTCTGCCAATTTATGGTTGAAACCGGCAATATCCGTAAAGGGCAAACATAAAATTACGGAAATATCTTTATTAAATCTTGGTTTTATTGCTTGAATACTATCAATCCAAACAAGAGACTCGGTAAGATTTTGGTTACTTTTCCAATTTCCAATAATGTACTTCATGGTTTGAGTTAATTATATGCCAAGTTTCAACTACAATATTATTGGCATGAGCAACTATCTAGAAGAATTAAACCAAGAGCAGAAAGAAGCCGTTACCTATGGAGGCGGCCCACTTTTGATTTTGGCCGGGGCAGGATCGGGAAAAACCAGGGTACTAACATATAGGACAGCCTATTTAATTCAGGATATGAAGGTCGACCCGGGAAAGATTGCCTTACTGACTTTTACAAACAAGGCGGCCGAAGAAATGAGGGAAAGGGTAAAAAAAATTGGTGAAAAAACGGGGACTCTGGGTTTTGCGGGAACGTTTCATACATTTTGTGCGAGACTGCTGAGGGAATATGGAACAAATGTAGCCGTAGAGCCAAATTATGTGATCTTTGATAGCGATGATTCGGAGGCGGCTATGAAAAGAGTGCTCAAAGAGCTGGATATCGATCCAAAAGAACACAAGCCGGCGATGTTCCTGGCTGTCATCAGTAAAATGAAAAATGATTTGGTAAGCATTTCAGAAGCAGAGGCGGCAGCGGGAGATTATTTCCGGAGGACAGTTGTAAAAGTTTGGAAAGCATACCAGGATAAATTGAAAAAAAATAACGCAGTTGATTTTGATGACTTGCTGGTAAAGGCTGTGGCGCTTTTGAAGATTGACCGAGTTAGAGACGAAGTAAACAACAAGCTGGAATGGATACTCGTGGACGAATATCAGGATACGAATAGGGCGCAGTTCGAGCTAACAAAACTGCTGGCAGGTGAAAAGCAAAATATTACGGCTGTGGGAGATGCGGCCCAAGCGATTTATTCCTTCAGGGGGGCCGATTACCGAAATTTGGTTTTGTTTAAAAATGAATATCCAAAAGCAGCCACTGTTAGCTTGCCGATGAACTATCGGAGTACTCAAAATATTTTGGATACGGCATATGGAGTCATTAGCCACAATACAACTCATCCGACATTACATCTGGAAACTACGGAAGGAACTGGTGAACGAGTAGATTTTTTTGAGGCAATGGATGAACGAGATGAGGCAAAATATGTCGTGGAGCAAAGCAGAAAACTATCTGATGAAGGTGCACAAGTGGCCGTTCTTTATCGAACAAATGCCCAATCACGCGCTTTTGAAGATGAGCTGATGCGGCGGGATATTCCTTATAAATTAGTTGGGGGTTTGCGCTTCTACAACCGGGCGGAAATTAAAGACCTGATTGCTTATCTGCGAATTGTAAATAATCCCGAAGAAGAAATTAGCAGGGCCAGAATAGAGAAGTTGGGCAAAAGACGGGCGGAGGTTTTTTACAAATGGCTGGAGAAATTATCGAAAAAGCAAGGTCAAGGGAATCCCGGTCAGCTTTTGGAAGAAATAATCAATGCGGTAGGATTTTTGGAGAGATTCGATGAGCGGGACGAGGATGATGTGGCGAGAATTGAAAATATAAATGAACTTTTAGCTGTGGCGTCGGATTATCCGGATATCGAAAAGTTTTTGGAAAGTGCGGCCTTGTCCGAGTCGGAAATAAAGCAGCACAGATCAAATGCAAAAATTACACTGATGACGGTTCATGCGGCAAAAGGGCTGGAATTTGAAAATGTATTTGTAGTGGGTTTGGAAGAGGGACTGTTCCCCCATTCCCGGTCTATGCTTTCGGGAGAAAAAGAGGAAATCGAGGAAGAACGCCGGCTGATGTATGTGGCGATGACCAGGGCAAAGAAAAGATTAACATTATCATGGGCCAGAAGCCGTTTGGTTTTTGGGGGTCGGCATGGTTCGATTCCGTCAAGATTTTTGTCTGAAATTCCTGAGAATTTATTAAAGAAAGTTGGGGGTGTCCGGGAAGTGGAAAGGAAAATGTCTTCTCCTTCTCTCGGTTTGGATGAGTTCGGCGAGAAAAAAAGGAGAATTGTCCAGGATTGGGAAATTGCCGAGGAGACAAAAGATGATTTTGCCGAGATTGATAATTGGTAGAAAAAACCCGACCGGTTAGGGTCGGGATGGTGGAAAAAATATGCCTTTTTCAATGAAACCGGTGAACCATTCGAGTTTTTCGCCGGCACCTCGATCGTAGAGAAGATACCAGAGCAAGTGAACATCACCAATGGTTTCGCAGATAAAGAGATCAACTTTTACAAAGCGGTGAAAGGCACACACGAGCGACTGTTTAGGTTTCAGTATCGGGAAATATGTTGGCTTGCCAAAACTTTCCGGGTGGGCATAAGTTTGATCGTCGAGAGGAACCAGATATTCCTCCCCTTTAACTTTTCCTTTTTCTCCAAGGGTAATCATGGCTTCTCCTTATAAAATTTTAAGGTAAACTTTGAGGAATTATACGTTATAAGCCTGTGGGGAGCAATTGATGCCTATTGTGGTTAAAACAGGATAAAATGTAAGGGTGATTAATGAATTTACGGAAAAAGATAAGCAAACTTTTGACAAAGCAGCCCGTCATCCACTGCAATCCTGGGAGTGGGGTGAGTTCCGCAAAAAAACAGGGGTCGGCCTTAGCCGGCTAACAAATAGAGAAAACGGAAAAATAAAAACGGTTTTCCAGATCACCTGGCATAAAATTCCTCATACAAATTTCCGGATCGGATATTGCCCAAAATCTTCTGTCCCAGATAAAGAAGAAGTCGAGGCTATTTTCAAAGAGGCCCAAAAGAGAGGAGCGATATTTGTAAAATTTGAACCAAATGAAAAGATAAATCCGGAAACAGAAAAGGAAATTTCATCACTTGCCAGTAACTTTAATTGGGTAAAGGGTAAACCTCTGTTTACCAAGTACACTTTTCAGCTGGATATTTCCAAAACCGAAGAAGATCTTTTGAAAAATATGCATCAGAAGACCCGATACAATCTGCGTCTGGCGGAGAAAAAAGGTGTGGAAATAATTGAGGATAATACGTTAAAAGGTTTTGAGGACTATTGGAAGCTAATGGAAGAAACGACGAAAAGACAGGGGTTCTTTGCTCATACTAAGGAATATCATCAAAAAATGTGGCAGACGATGACCGAGTCGGGAATGGGCCACCTGTTTAAAGCAGTCTATGAAGAAAAAACCTTAACTGCGTGGATGGTGTTTATATTAAACGATACTATTTATTACCCCTATGGCGCTTCCGGTAATGAAAACCGCGAGGTGATGGCGAGTAACTTGATGATGTGGGAGGTAATCAGATATGGAAAAAAACAGGGTTGCAAATTGTTTGACATGTGGGGAAGTTTGGGACCGGATCCCGATACTGCCGATCCTTGGTATGGATTCCACAAATTTAAACAAGGTTATGGTGCAGAGTTGGTAGAATTTTTGGGGAGCTTTGACTTGGTAGTGAATCCGACTCTCTATAAACTTTATGGCCTGTCGGATAAAGTGCGCTGGTTCGGACTGAAATTATTGGCGCGACTTCGAAAATAATGGAAGATATCCGGCAATCAAAGGGTTGGGGCGGGCACTTGAAACATCGTAGCTGGGAAACGATTAGAGTTGGCGCTTCCGATGGCAGACATTCAATGCAGGTATTTATTTTACGGCTAGGTTGGTGGCCTTTTACCATGATGAAGATACAGCGGTCTAATTATGATCCTGACTTTAATGAATTAAAGAGATTAAAGAGAAAGCATTGGGTGGCCAACTCGATTATTGAGCCGCAGAGAGTTCAAGATCCTGATGTATTTAGAAGAGCCGGATATCGCTTAACAAATTTTCCTTATTTGGCAGTCAGCACATATATAAATGACCTAACAAAAACAGAAAAGGAACTTTGGGACGATTTATCGGAAAACGCAAAAAGATTAATAAAGAAAAATAAAGACGTAATCATCGAAGAGGTTGAACCAGAAAAATTTTGTAAGTATTGGAAAAAATCATCGAAGATCTGGATAATGAATCCTGCCGAAGTGGAAAATTTAATTAAAAGTTTTGGAAAAAATAAAGTGAGATTGACTATGAGCAGGATTGGTGACGAGTACCAATCAGGATTGATGGTAATCGATTCAAAAGACGAAGCCAATTACTATATGACCTGGACAAGTGAGGCGGGCAGAAAATCCGGAGCGCATTACAAACTAGTTTGGGAAGAAATGTTACGGGCAAAAAATAGAGGCTTAAAATTTTTTGACTTTGAGGGTGTGTTTGACCCTCGATGGCCTCAAAAAAGATGGGTCGGATTCACAGAATTCAAGAGGCGGTTTGGAGGAAAATTGGTTCAGTTTCCCGGTGGATATTTCCGCTGGCTATAAACTACGCAGAAAGTAATATTTTGACGGCTTTATAGTTTATTATTACTATATGGAGTCTGCCCAATCAAAAAACACCATATATTGTCCTGTTTGCGGCGGATGGGGAGTCTCACCTTTATATTCAGCCAACAAATGTGATAAATGCAATGGGATTGGAATAAAAATTATTAAGAGTAATACAGAGAATTATTTAAGATTGCCCGGTTTTGTTGACTTCGCCAGGAGAAAAATGATCAAAAGAAATGTGATTTTGTATGTTTCTATGTTTTTTATTTTGTTTTTGGGGGTTGTAACATTAATCGCCGTATTTTTCAAAAATGGATAGTAATAATTCGATGCCGCAAACGGGCGTGTCAAAAGATATTTCTCCTTTGCTAAGTGATAAGGTCTTGAGTGTTATAGAAAAATCGGTCGAGTATTGTAAAGGACAAAAACAATCCGTTATCTCCGAAGTAGATATATTCCTTCAAGCGTTTCTTTCAAGTGAATATTCAAGTAACATTAGTGATTCCGATTTTGAATTTGGCAAAAAATATTCCGGCGAATTGAGCCATGGGTATAAGAAGGATTTCACTGATATGATTTTTTTGGCTCCGGAGGCAAAAATAATGATCATAAATGCATTTATGAAGAAAGTGGGTCAGTTGACGGAGCCGGAGGATATTTTAATGGCGGGAATTTCTATGCCAAGAATTGTAAATCTTATTAAGGCAAATCCCGGTTGGGGCAAATGCGCCGATTTGATTTTTATTAAAAGAAAATCCAAGATATCGTCCGACTTATCCGGAGTTCTTGAGCGACCGATAGATGAGGACGGATATAATCGTTTTTTTGATGTTTATTACGAACAGATTATCCGGGGATTGTCGGTAAAAGAATCGACCGGTTTGATTATTTTGGCCAGAAGAGGAGTCGATGCATTTGCCTCGGTTATGAACGCGTTAAAGACTTTGAGAACAAATATTCCCGACTTCCGGTTTACGAGTGTTTATAAAATGGAACTTTCATCTTTGGTGGGGTCAAATGAAAAAATTGATGCTGTGGTGCAGTCAAGTATCGAAGAAATTCAGGCAAACGAACCGGTGATATTAATTATAAAAGGGATTGAATTTTTTGAATCCGATTGGAAAGTGGCACTGGATTTAATAGAGACAATTCGAAGTCAAACAGAAGTAAAAACTATCATCTTGACTGAAGATTCTTTTTATAAAACATTTTTGGAAAACCGCCCGGAATTACAACGATTGAATAAAATTTCAATTGATGAGATGGACAAATCGACGATTTTAAAGGTCATCGATTTCAAACTGAAACAGCTGAGTGAGTCGGAGAAAATTGGAAACGAACAAGGACTGGGAGAAAAGATTTATGAAATGTCAAAAAGATATTTGCCGGGCATAGCTTTCCCGGAAAAAGCAATTGGACTAATTTCCGAACTGGCTGCACAAGCGAGAATTAGTGGTAAATCGGCCATATCGGAAGACATCCTCATGGATGTGATAGCCCAAAAAACAAATTTACCGCTTGCTAAATTAACAGAGTCGGAGAAGGATGTTTTGAGTAATCTGGAGCAAGTTCTATCCGAAAAAGTAATTGGTCAAGATGAAGCAATCAAACTGATATCGCAAGCAATAAGGCGCTCCCGTTCAGGTCTAAAGGACCCAAAAAAACCGATTGGATCATTTTTATTTCTTGGTCCCACCGGTGTGGGAAAAACGGAATTGGCAAAAACACTGGGGAGCAAATATTTTGGTGACGAAAAAGCATTTATCCGCTTGGATATGTCTGAATTTTCAGAACCAAATACTGTCATGCGGCTTATCGGTTCACCCCCGGGATACGTCGGCTATGATGAGGGAGGCCAGCTAACAAATGCAGTATTAAAGAAACCTTATTGTTTGGTATTATTTGATGAAATTGAGAAGGCTCACCCGAAAGTTTTTGATATTTTTCTACAAATACTTGATGAAGGAAGGTTAACGGATTCAAAGGGGAATTTAGTGGATTTTAAAAATACAATATTAATATTTACCAGTAATATCGGAGCCGAAGAAATCTTCGCTGCGGTGACTAAAGACCCGGCTATTGATAAACAAATTCTGTATCAGCAAACGATTTTACCGCTGATAAAAAATTATTTCCGGATTGAGATGATCAACCGGTTTGATGAAATAATTATTTTCAATCCATTAAGCCTAGAACCATTTAAAAAGATTGCCAGACTCAAACTCGGAAATTTGGAACACGTTTTGACGGATAAGGGAATAAAGTTGGAAATCGCCGAAAATGATATGGATACTTTTGTTAAAAATAATGCCGATCAAAAGTTTGGGGCAAGGTCGATTGAAAGAGCAATAAAGGAGGCGATTGAAACCCCTATATCGGAAATGATAATTAGAAACCAAGTTGCTTCGGGGCAAACTATTAATTGGAGCCCAGCCGGTATAAAAATAACATGATTACACCAATACAATGTCAAAACTGTGAAGGATTTGGCTGCAAAGATTGCAATTATATTGGCTGGTTTATGAGAAATGACGAGGAAGGTGTCGTTTATTACACACAAAGAATTGATGGAAAATTGTCACTCGGATCGAAAAAAATGCCCGAAAGCGGCTGGAAAAAATTAAACAGGAAACTATTCGGGGAACCTCACGACCTGCTTTGGTCAATTAAAACGATACAAGAGGCAAACAGAAGAAAATAAAAAACCCACTCAATTGAGTGGGTTGGGAAAAATTTATTTCTGATAGGCGTCGGGGTTAACCGACTCTTTATTTAGGAGAACCAGCAGGAAGGGTAAGCCCCGTTTCGGGTTGGGTAAGTATCTGCCACCGGAACCGATCAAAAGACCTCCCTTTTTCAATTTGCTGTAAACCGATTGTCCATCAATCATCATCATCCGGGTACGGCCCCTTGCACAGACCTCGGAAAGATAGAGGTTGAGGGCACGGATGGCTTCATCAGATATTTCCTTGTCATATTTATCTTCGGTGACAAGTTTGGCCGCAGCAAAAATCCGCAGTAATATTTCGGTGGAAACCACATCGTAGAGACTGTCTTTTCCACCCGTTTCCGTGCTGCCACTTATTTCCCGGGCTTCTTTGAGACGAGTCTGTTCAATTACCAACCAGTCGTCTGGAGCATGGTCCCAGAGTTTCTGAACAGTTAAGAAGTCGGCAATTTTCCGTTCGGAAGTTTTGCCGTTTACGTTTTTTTCAGTGGGTAAATAGTCTGGTCTGATATGGCCGATATCAAGGTTATCGTAGATTGCATAAAGATCGCTTCTGCCAATTAAACCACCATCGGCGATTAATTCACCAACCGCTGTCCATTCATCGTAATATTCACGAGTGAGCATTACTCCTCCTATAAAGGTGCAAGATTTAAGGGTATTTTATACCAATTTAGAGTTTAGCGAGAGACTGAAGATCTTTTTCCACCTCACCGGCGTGGGCAAGCGGGTTTACCCTTTCGTAAACTTTGGCGATCACTCCTTTGGGGTCGATGAGAAAAGAGGTACGAACAGTCCCGACGATTTCCTTTCCGAAGATTTTTTTGGGCTGCCAAACTCCAAAGGCTTGAACCATCTTTTTTTCCGTGTCTGCCAGTAGTGAAAATGGTAACGAATATTCGTCAACAAATTTTTTGTGACTTTCGACAGAGTCGGTACTAACACCAATAACTGTAATAACGTTAGGATTGAAATTGTGGAAAGAATCGCGAAAATTACAGGCCTCTTTGGTGCAACCAAAAGTGAAATCTTTGGGATAGAAATACAGTAGTAAATATTTTTTTTGATAATCGGATAGTTTTCTTTCTTTGCCGTTCTGATCCGGCAGAGAAATATCCGGAACTTTGTCGCCAACTTTTAATGTCATGTTTAAATGATAGCAGGTTTGTTATTTTTGTTACAGTAAAGAATCAGAAAAGTGGTTTTTGTTTGGGAAGAGTTTCAAAATTTGCTAAGGAATCAGGAACTTCGACGATTTTTATTTTCCCTGTATGCCCCGAGACTAGATTAATCTGAGAAGGAGAAACAGAAAAGTATTTGGCAAGGGATTTAATGATGGCCTCGTTGGCACGGCCTTCTACCGGTGGCTCTTTGACGGAAACTGAATACGACGTCGGAGATATTTGAATAACTTTTTCCTGTTTTTTCTTTGGTTTGGCAACGATAGTTAATCGCATGTTACCAATTGACGGGAGTCTTCCCGTGGGCGGCTAAGTATTCGTTGGTTTTACTAAAGGGGCGGCTGCCAAAAAAACCATTGTAAGCTGATAAAGGTGAGGGGTGGGCGGATTTTATGACCAAGTGTTTACTGGTATCGATAAAATCACCTTTTCTTTGGGCGTAGTTTCCCCAGAGAATGAAGACAAGATTTTCTTTCGCGTCGGCCAGGTGATGAATAACGGCATCGGTGAATTGTTCCCAGCCTTTATTCTGATGAGAACCGGCTTGATGAGCCCGGACTGTTAGGGTGGCATTTAGTAAGAGAATACCCTCTTTGACCCAATGGTCTAAATTGCCGGATTGGGGAACTGTTTTGCCGAGATCCGTTTTCAGCTCTTTATAAATATTTTGCAGTGAAGGAGGGAGGGCAACTCCGTCGGGAACCGAGAAGGAGAGCCCGTGAGCTTGGCCCGGGCCATGATATGGATCTTGGCCGATGATAACAACCTTAACTTTATCGACCGGCAAACTATCTAATGCGTTGAAAATAAATTTGGCGGGAGGATAAATGGTGCTTATTTTGTATTCCTCGTGGACAAAGTCGGAAAGAGTTTTGAAATATGGTTTATCAAACTCGTCTTTGAGCAAATCTTTCCACGATGGTTCCAGCTTGACTGCCATGATTAGTCTCCGGAGGGAATGGTGGGTATATTAGCCGGCATGGTAGGAATATTGGCTTTGGCTTTTTCGATGATAGAAGAGATATCAGTAAATTTGATAGTTGTCGGAACGATAAATTTACCGGCATCGGCGGTCCAAGGAGAACATTTCATACTCATCTTTTTATCCATGTCAGCACCTTGAGCTTGATTGTTGGTGAGGGCGGCGGTGGTGCCGGTGGGAGTGATTTCGGCGAGTTTGAATTTCATGCCGGGAAGTTTTTCCCCGAGACCCCAGGTGTAAACAAAGGTGCCATCGGAAATAATATTCATGTTTTTAACGGCCACAGTTTTATCTGAGCTGGTCATTTGAAGATTCTCTGCAAGCTTTTGTCCGGAAATATAAATGGTGCCGCTAGTGGCGGTGTTGGTACTGCCATCGGAGGAAGTGACGGCGAAGGTACAAGTTTGGTCTTTACCCATGCCCATAAGGTCACGAAGGGAAAAAGATTGGTTGACTTCGGTGGGAGTAGGGGTGGGTTGGGCGGCTTGGTTCTGGGTTCCTGGTGTACTGGCACCACAAGCAGAAAGGAAAACGGCGGAAAGGATAATAAGAGAGAATTTTGATTTGTTTCTCATATACCTGGAGTATAACAATTATTTTAGGAATTTTCCAAACTTTTCCAGAGATAGAGGCTGGCGAGAGAGCGGTAGGGACTCCACTGTTTTGATATCTCTTCTATTTTATTTTTGTCTTCCCTATCGACTTCATAGAGTTTAGAAACTGCGGTGCGGAGGCCGAGATCGCCAACAGAAAAAGTATCCAGTCTCCCCAGAGAAAAGATTAAAAACATTTCGGCGGTCCAGCGGCCAATGCCTTTGACTTTGGTTAGGGCAGTAATAACGTCTTCGTCAGGAAGTAGATGTAAATTCTCAAGAACTAATTGGTCAGAAATTATTTCTTGGGAAAGTGATTTGAGATACGAAGATTTTTGATGAGACAGACCACACGATCGGAGTACTTCTTCAGAAAGTTTGAGAATGTCATCGGGTTTGGGAATTGTATTGTTGGGAAAAAGAGCCAGAAAACGGCCGAAGATGGTAGCGGCGGCTTTGTTGGAGAGTTGCTGACTAACGATGGCTTCCATAAGGTCGCGGAAAAGATTGGCGGAAATAGAGGGAGAAGAAACTTGATATTTATCAATGATCGTTTCCAGAATTTTGTCTTGGCGAAGATGGTTTAGAGCGACAGAGTTGTCCATAAGGGAATTATAAATTATTAACCACTTAACTCTCATGCCGGCAAAAGGTATACTGAAATATACCTGCAATGAAAAATAAATCCGGTTTTACTTTAATGGAATTGTTGATAGTCGTTGGTGTTTTGGGAATACTGGCGGCCGGACTTTTGGCTGTAATTGATCCGTTTGAACAATTAAAAAAGAGCAGGGATGCGACAAGGCGGGATATCGCCACTAATGTGTACTCTGCCATAATTAATTCGATGGGAACGAGCGGTAAATTCCCCTGGAACGGAAACTACATTGGACTGCAAGTTAATTCCACAACCGGGAAAACCCTAACTGATTTACTGATTCAAAGAGGTGAATTAAAAAGTAGTTTTTCTGCTACCGCTGGTTTGACTACCAATATGTACGCCACAGCATTGATGAATGGATCTTGGGTGTCTGTTTGTTTTCTCCCCGAATCAAAAGCAATGAAGTCAAGCGAGGCAAGATATGACACGACGGGGATACCAAAAGAAAATTGTGATACTCAGGATTGTTACGTTTGTGTTGGATCGATGCAGCCGGTCGGAGGTGTGATCGCAACGGGGCCGACACCAACGCCAACGCCGGGCATTTGTGATAATTTTGATCCGGAATATCCAAAATATGCATTTACTTGTAATTCTTCATCTAAGTGGAGTAGTTATGGCTGTACAAATTATTGTGTTGCCGATCTGGGTTGTGGAAAAGGCTGTCCGGCGGGAGAAAGGCGATTGGCAAAAACTTATTATGCAACTCAAGGACATGCTGTTGATACGTGTCTGGCTGGCATGACTACAACTACAGAATATTATTGTGTATCTGGAGCAGAAGCGGGTTGCTCGATAAAGAGCTTCGTTTCATCCCCTAGCGATTACAACTGGGGTTGCACAAATCCTCGCCGGCCAAGTGGTTGGATTCAATAATTTTCTATTGCAAGATTTTCTTGAACTGTGGTTTGGTGAGATATTTATCGACTATATCTTCACGTTCGTCGTAATCGTATTTATCGTCGTATGTAGCCAGATGAAGTATTTCGTGAATAATGGTGTCGAGTAATTCTTTGTCGCCTCCGTTTTGGGGAAAACGAACATGGATGGAGTTATCGTCGGTATCAAACCAACCCTCGCAGGAAATTCCATTTAGGAAACAGGGCATAACTCCGGGATCTTTAATTCCCAGATCGGAAAAGGCTTTTTCAACTTGTGGTTTTGCCGAAAGCCAGACTTTTTCCGTATGTTTGAGAGCATCGTTTTTGGCTATGGCGAATGAATAGATCGATTTTGGAGTTGGAGAAATGAAGGAACGAAGATTTTTGTAATCATCGAGATGCAACAAAACATTAACTGCTTCCTTGAGCTCTTTTACGAGAGAATATTGAATTGTTAGCTTCATTGTCTTTAATAATAGTATGGCAGGTCTAATTTAACATGTTTGTGCCTGGAAGAGGTCTTTTTATGGATGTAGACGGATAAACAGCATATTAACCAAAAGGATGGTATAATATAGGATATGACATATTTTAACCGAGGTGGAGGTGGAGACAGTAGAAGCCAGTTTTACGGATCCAAAGGCGGAAACGACCGCGGATTTGATCGTGGTGGTGATAGAGAGAGGCCAGCCATGTTCGACGCAGTTTGTGCCAAGTGTGGTGCCAATTGCCAGGTTCCTTTCAAGCCAAATGGCAGAAAAGAAGTTTTCTGTAGTAAATGTTTTGGTGAAATGAATGGCGAAGAGCCCAGAGGTGCAAGTAGATTTGAGAGCAGAGGTGATTCCAGAAGTTTTGGAAGTAGAGATTCCCGAGATTCCAGAAGTTTTGCCGACAAACCAATGTTTAATGCTGTTTGTGATGAATGTGGTAATAACTGCCAGGTTCCTTTTGAACCAAGAAATGGTAAACCGGTATTGTGCAGCAATTGTTTTGCCAAAAAAGACGGCAGAGGCGATTCCCGATCTTTCTCTCCTTCAGCCAGACCGGCTTCAAGCAGTGTTGATTTGAGTGAAATAAATGCCAAATTGGATAGAATCATCAAAATACTTACTCCCGAGACTCCCAAAAGTATAACGGAGAAGATAATTGAGACAATCGAAACTAATTCCGGCAAAGAAGTTACTCCTGCCAAGAAAAAAGCAAAAGTTGCCAAGAAAAAGGTAGAAGTAAAAGAATAATTACTCTTTTCTTGTCACAACATTGAACTTGCAACCCTCGCCGTTCTTCAGTCCCGGAGGGGTGAGGTTGATGAAGAAATTTTTCCAGTCACTGCCAATTGTTATCGAGACGCTTTTGCCATCGAGAAACTTTTCACCTCGTATTGTCCTGTATCCGTGTGGAGGTAATCAAGATTCGATTTTCTGGCTTGTATTGATTCCTGTAGTCCAGAAATAGATCTTGATCGACGATCCGGAAAGTCAGAAGATCCGGAACAAACAAAATAATTGAACTTTTTGTATCCAAATTGCTTATAAGGGTGTAATCTGTGCTATGGAAACAGAGTATAAATATTACTATGTTGCAAAGGAACATAATTAACAAAGATAAATTGGTTTATTCAAACCTATTTTACGTAAAGAGAGAAAAATGACAATAAATCGAAGACGGGCGCCATCAAGTAAGGTATCAAGTGATAAAAAACTTGGTGGTCATCAGCGTGAAGGTGACTATGCAACACTGATTGGGGGAAAGGTGATTAATGGAACCCAAAAGGGTGATGTAAAAGACAAAATCGGAAACCTTCACTCGGTAAAAAGCGGAAAGAAATGGCAAGTGTTTCTCTATGGCTATGAAAGGATCTGTGAAAGCCGTTACCTTAACATTTTGCGACCATGTCTAGACGCATTTCCTAAAGATTTCAATCAGTATGTAAAAGACCGCACAAAATGTATCTCTTTTAAAGAAGGATATGTTAAGAACCATGGTAAAGATGCAACACGTCGCCTATCCAATGAAGTTGTCATCAAGCAATTGGGCGCCAATGCCTATGTCGAATCAAAAAACCAGCTTGCAAAAACCACAATCTCTACCTGTAGTGCATTGAAAAATAAGGATTTTCTGCATAAGTTCCTGGACGAAGCACTTTTTAACAGTGGGGAGGTTGAATTCCTGGCAATAAAAGATGACACCTACAAAAAAGACGGATTATTTAAAATCTTCGCAAGGGAAGACGTTCTAGACATTTTATCTTCAGAGCTGTTTCCTTCGATATCGATCGCCGGTCGTGTTCCAGAAGACTACAATGTTGCTGGGCAAAAAACACTACTTTGCTATATGAAAACTCCTGTACGGGCAAAAAATATAGTGGAAATTGAGATCAGAAATGATAGCCGTATTCACTACCGACAAGTACGATTCAATATGTATAGTGAGGACACTTTATCGCTACTAATAGATAGGGCTCAACCTCTACCTATCAAATATTTTCACGAAAATGTAGTGGTATATGGCAAGGCTACACTACTGCTGAAAAATTTGCTTGAATATAAGTGATACTAAATTAATATCCCATCCATTTGCTGCTCTTTTGCACAATTGTTGATATGATTGGCCGCCGAAATTAATTTCCCCGTCTTTGAATCCCATAAGACGAAAATGCTCGGTTATCGAATATTTTCTCACACGTAATTCATTGTTTTTGGGTGGGTGAACAACTCTCATTTTATTGTGATGGGGTTCGAGAAGAGTAATACTAATTCCATCACTACGAATATTCTTGTTGTAAAGATCCGCGCACGATGGTTCTTTAACTATAAAGTCAAGTCCGTACAGTTCTTTGAGTCGCTCAATCTCCACCTGATTTTTGAAAAGTGCCTCATCTGGCTTCTTATCAAGAAAATCCTTGAAATATAATTCCATCTTCTTTTTCGGTGGGGCCAGGTGAAATGTTAATGGTAAAGTCCCGTGATATCCGTAAATCCATAACCTTTGCCTATTTTGCGGAATACCATAGTCTTTTGTGTTTAGGAGTTCACAGATTACATCATAGCCAAGCTTTTGCAAACTTTTTACAATAGTTTCCAATGTCTTTCCATGTCTCGCTGTACTCAAGCCCTTTACATTTTCAAATAGTATATGTTTTGGCCTCTTCACCTCGCAGATTCTGATCAAATCATGAAACAAAGTACCTCTAATGTCCGCTTCACCTTTACCCAATCCGACTTGTGAAAATGGTTGACAAGGAAATCCACCAGTGATTAGGTCAAAATCCGGAATGTCGTTCGGATTAATCTTGGTTATATCTCCATAGTTTAATATTCCCGGATGATTATTATCATAAAGTTCAATTGCAAACTTATCGTTCTCTGAGTACCCAATTACTTCGAAAGGAATTTTTGCTCTTTTAAGCCCAAAAGAAGCGCCTCCATAACCAGCAAATGCTTCAAATACCTTCAACTTGGTACCATCTGCCGATTTATTCTTATGATTGTTTATCATTTTATTCATTGTTTGAATTATATATTTATAAAGATCATATGGTCCTATTCAAGACTTTTAAATATTTTATTGAGGATATTTTGAGTTATTTCTATAGATTGAATTATGTGTATATTCATTAGATACCAAACAATACCCGAAGTCAATGATTATTTCTATCCTCTTCAATAATTTAAATAGTCGATCCAAAAGTTTTTTGAATTGTGCCCCAGATACGGATACGGAATCATAACCATGCTATGGTTTGTTTATTCGTAAAACCAGAAATCATCCGGAGAGATCACTTCTATTATTTTACTTTTTAACATTTTGTATTTGCCGTTTTCAAAGATTGTTTGCCAAGTGCCTTCATAGAAGTGTCTTACAAGATCATTATTATTCCAGTTGCTTGTGACAAACTTTACAAAGACAGTGTCTTTTGAATTCTCTACCATTTGAGCGTTGATGATGGAGACATCGATAACATCGGGGAAGCGGCTTGTCCATTCGCTAAAATCTGTTTTTTGAAGATATTCTTGACTAAGAAGATCAAAGCCTGACTTCATATCTCTTACTTTTAGAAAGGTATAGTAGGCTTCGACGGCTTCTTGGGGAGATTTACCAGGATCGAGCCTTACCTGAGTTTGATCGGAAAGTGTGAATCTGGACCAGGCTTGGCCAAATTGACTCATCCGGATGAGAAAGGAAGTGCCGGAAACAGCCAGGGTGTTGACACCGACGACGTTGCCACAGCGGTCAACGGCAGGGCCGCCGCTCATGCCTTCGACCAAGGGAATATTGGTTTGGATATATTGCAAGTCATTGCCTTTTAGATCCCGGAAATTCTGAAAAGTGCCTTGCAAAATGGTTGCTTCTCCTTTGATATCCGTTCCTAAGGGAAAACCAACGGCGATAATGGTTTCGTTGGCGACCAAATTGGAATCACTGTCGAGAATGTTCAACACCAATTCCGGGTGAGATTCACTAATGGTGATGATGGCGAGATCTCCGTCTTTGTAGGTTTCAATTTTCTTAGGGATGAGAAACTTACCATTGGGAAGAATTACTTTGGGACTGGTTTCACCTTCGATGACGTGATTATTGGTGAGGACTTCATCGGGCTTGACGAAGAAACCGGTGCCCTCACTAAGAGCGCCGACAATACGGACAACGGAGTTTTTTGTTTTGTTTTTGGTGGAGTTTTCGGAACAGAAAAATTGAGAGTAACCACCGGTATCGGAGTAGAGGCGGTAGAGGCGATACTCAACACTAAAGATATATGCAAAGATGAGAAAAATAATTAAGGAGTAAGTGAATTTTTTGTTTTGAAATATTTTATATAAAAATTTCGGAAGTTGTTTTACAAATTTAACTAGAATTTTGAATAGCGGTATTATCCACCAAAACAGTAAGACTACAAATGAAACCAGTAATGCTTGACTAATATTGGTGACGACAGACCAAAAGAAAATTGATTGCAACTTATTAGCATAATCTTGAAGAAAATAGGAGGCAAATACTGCCAATAAGTATATGGCAATTTTTAAGATTAACTTCTTAATATGCTTCAAAAATCGGAGTTCGTTAACGGCAAAATAAATGCATAAAAATAATGCACTGATGATATCGATATCCATTTCCGTGTTGGAAAATGTTTTGTTTTGCGAAAAAAATATTATTATGCCCAAAAGAAGCATGAGAAAAAGCCGACTACGAAAAATCCAGCCAATTGGGTTCTTGTTTTTACCATAATTGGCCATGAGCAAATTCTAACATCAAACGTATCATATTTAAAATGTTCGTCAAACAATCTTTAACTTACAAAAATCTTCCACAATAGATATTAACTAGATTTTTAAATTTTTCTATTTTGAAATCACCGGGATATTTTTCAATGTAGAGGGATAATATGTCTTTTACATTCTGATTTTCGGAATCTATTGAATATTTTCTTCCATACAAGAATTGATGAAAATCAACGATACTTTTATTTAGTTCAACTATTAGCTGACGAAGATCATTGTCTTCATCAAGCTTGTGCAAGCCCAGCTTTATGGCATCTCCAATTAATTCCGGGGAAACATTATTTTGATTTAGAAAATCTGCACCGGTTAAATAATTAACGACCTGAGTGGCTAATTTTTTAGCCTTCTCAATCTCCATTTTTGATCCTAACTCTCGGCTTAAATTTGTATATAAAGCCACTCTAACTTTTTGCTGCTCTTGATCCAACGTCTCTACATACCATTTTCGAAGAAAATTAAACATTATCTAAAAAAAAGTATATCAGTTACATTATGCACAAAATACTGGGCTTTATAGATAAGTGAGAGTAATATGGGGATAGTTTATGGAGAAGTATTTTTATCGAGTGTTGAGCTGGGTTTTCAAAAGCATTAATTGGGTAAAAGATTATGTGTTTTGGGGGGAGATGAGGAAGAAACATATTTTGATTCAGAAGAATGGAGGGCAAATAAAAATAGTGGTGAAGGATCACGTGCAGTTTGTGGTAGAGAAGCAAATGGCAATCGACGAATATGCCAAGAAACGAAACGAGAATGCATGTATTGAAAATGCTTTTGAGCTGGCGGTGGATGGGTGCAATATGATCTTTTTTGATAAAGATAAATATTCATTGGCTTTTTGGATCAAGGGAGGAAGAATTCAGCTGGATCTGACTCTTGGAAAAAAGGCGGGAACTATGAAATATTTCTATCCGGTTTTGGGAGTTTTGGCGGATATGGGATTTGTACGAAGTGATTTTGTTACGTCCGGATTGACAATGACTAATCCGCCAAAGTACAACAAATATAAAGTTGATAAAACGAGAGGCGGGGTAAGAATTTGCGGATTTTTTGAGAGATGGACCGGAGGGGCGGCGGATTTTACGAAAACAGTATTCAATGAGATTTATAAGGCGAAGAAGGGGGAAATGAAGATTACAGTGAGGTGATTCCTTGAATCAGATTGCTATTTAGTTTTTGTTTTAATAGATCGATATTCCTAACATCGCCGGTGTTGATTCTGAGAAGTTTTAATTGTGTGTCAATAAATAATTGATTAACGAAAAAATCTCTTTGTTGTCTATCGTATCTTAGGTGACTTGGGTCATCTAACTCAATTGCGAGTGCTGGTTTTAAATTCTGTTCTTCAAAAACTACAAAGTCTACTGACTTTCGATCAATTTTATTTCTTGGTGTATATGACCTGTTTGCATCATTTATGTCGAATATTTTGTCTAAATTTACTTGCGGAAAAACTACGTATCCCTGGGGAAGAGTATTTTTTAGAACTTTATATGCTTCTAGTTCAGATGGAGATAAAAGATTGGTTTTTGGAGAATATTTTCCTTTAAGTTTCGTCGGCTTAAATAAATATCTGGAGAGAAGTAATAGACAAAATAACAAACCAAGAATGATATAGCTGTAAGGGGTTGTTAGATATATGGGCATAAACAATCTTACTCTTTGACGATTGGGTGAGATAATCTAGGTATGAAGATAGGAACAGTAAATGGTCAGGATTATAAAGGGCTAGGATTCCATAAAGAAAAGGATAATTCCGGATACACAATTGAGTTCATGACTCATGGAGATTGTGTTGAAAGTGCGTCAGTTGTGGCGATGGTGTTTATCCCAACAAAGCATGCCAAATTGTTGGGAAAATTTTTATTAGATCAAAATATAAAGGAAGAAACGAAAACAAAATAATCAAGAATTATTTTCTTTTGGTAAAACTGTGAAGAATGAAGAGAATGCCGATGATGACTAGGTTGATGAGAACGCTAAGAGAGATGGCTTTCCAGAGAAAATCGAGAAGAGTCCAGACATAGGAAGATTGGCTGAGGAAAATTTGGAAACCAAAATACCAGGCGAGAAGAGCAACAACAATCGAAATAATGATAAAGGGAAGGGTTTGTTTGATGTCCGGCCAGCTGGGGAAAAAAGAGTTGGCGATGGTGAAGAAAAAATAACCTTCAAGAATAACTAACCAAATATTTTTGGTGTCAAAACCTGTTTGGAGCAAAGAAGCGAGCCAGATCAAAAGGGCAATACCGGAAAGAAAAGGGGCGATGCCGACGAGAAAGCCCTGAACGGGATTTAACTTTTGAGTTTGGACGGATCCGAGAGCAATTCGTGTGGATCTGCCATCCGATTCGTCTTCCAAATATTCTGGGAAGATCTCGATCTTGCCTGTTCTTGCTCCGGTGAGAGCGGCGAGGAGAAAATGGGAAATTTCATGGATGATCGTGCCGGGAAGAAAAATAATGCTCCAAGTGATGATGGCAGTGTGCTGATTGCCACCGAGACGATGGACCAGGCGGGCAAGGTCTGTCGTCATTATCCTTTTGGTGAGAAGAAGAACGACGAGAGAGAGGATTACATAAAGAAGGGGCATGAGATATTTTAGATCTTTAACAATAACCATGATAGACTGTAGTTATTAGTAATATATTTCACAAATGAAAGAAGATTTACCTGTGACTACCTCTGGCCAAATGGCGATTGGTTTTTTTACTCAGTTTATTGTCAATGCGATTGTAATTACTGTTGCCACTTTTCTTTTTCCAAGAGCTATCGTCTTGGGAACGGCAAATTTTAATTTGGGCTGGGCAATATTCCATAGCGCCTTGATTTTGTCGATTATTGGGACTCTGGCTGTGCCACTGTTTGAAAATTGGCAAAGGATGAAGGGCAGAATGCTAACAAAAATGGAGTGGATGGTGGGATACCTCGTTATTGATTTCGTGAGTTTGTGGATTATAGCCAGACTACCGGATCAATTTGGACTGGGAATTGCCGCATGGTGGATTGTGTTGCTTATGGCTATCGTATTTGATTTTGCTCAGGGAATGGGAATGATGATGGCTATGAAGCCGGCGAAGAAATAAGGCTATTCGGTAAGCCTATAGCTTGACTTTTGTGCGTAATTGTGGTATGATTTTGCCTGTTCGAATGGATATACTTTAACAACCTATTCTGTTGTGAGGAGGCTCGAAATGAATAGTCCAAAAGACGAACCGCGTGTTGTACGACAGTTTGCTCGATGTTTGAATTTAGGCACGATTTTTGCCGATTTCAAAATCTCGTTCAATGCCGCACGCGAAATCGTGGTAACGATAAACGGGTGCGAAGAAATGAGACGTGTGGTGGAAGTCACACTAAGTGGCGACACAATCTTCATCGCGGGGAAGCTCCCCGGGGTTGAAGTCGACGAATATCAAGTGAACGTGTCCCATTCAAACAAGACCTGGATTGTAAATGGGGTGAAGCTGGATGAGGCCAAAAAGCTTGATATTTCGATCAGTCTACCTTGGACTGCAGAGATCGAGCTGGGCCAGTACGCCCTGGGATCGATGAATTTCAAAAATAACGGGGGGAGTTTGACCCTGCGAAGCACCAGCATGATGAGCATCCAGGGGATGTCGTTCGCCAACCTAAAGGTCGAGGTTGGCGGAATGGGGAGCCTCAATGTCGGCAAGGTGACGGGTAACTCTTACATTGACCTGGCCGGTCATGGGGGGTTTTACGCCGATTCACTATTTGGAACCTTGTCCTTGAAAATTACAAGTATGGGTGGTTTCGAGGCAGAGCGGGTAGCAGTAACTTCTGCCGATGTCGAAATCGAGGGTCATGGAGGAGTGTCTATCAATTCCTTGTCGGGAACTCTGACAGCACACATGACTGGAATGGGTGGTATAAATGTCGACGAAGTTCAGCTCAAAACAGCCAAAATTTTCATGTCCGGTCATGGTGGTGTTGTGTTTGATGGTGGAACTGTCAACAATCTGAGCGTTTATGATTCCAGCATGGGAAGTTTTGAACATGACGGGCTGGCAGATGTTGGCTCGTTCGAAGTACACGGAATGGGTGGTATAAAAGTTAATAGATGTTTGAAGGTAATTAAGAATATCCGAACAGGAATGGGTCGTATCGAAATCGGATAGTTTTTTGTCCCGGGATTTATCCCGGGACTTTTTTTATCAACTTTTGGAGCGAAGAAACTCACTTTTGTTTTTTGACGCCCTTGAAATTTCCTCCGGTGGTTTTTACGTCCATGAATTTACCGGTTTTTGTATCAGCCTTAACCCATTCTTTAGTTTTCGGGTTGAAATATTGAACTCTATCGTCTACGGCACCAACCCTACCTTTGTTTTTGGCCATATAGACTGATATTAATTATTTTCCGAAATCTTGTCAAATTCCGAAATCAGTGCGCCGCTGGGAAGTGATTTTGTCTTCGAGAGATCTGTCGTAAATGGCTTCTACCTCGAGAAGTGAAGAAAATGTTTGGGCGATACAGAGATATTTATCACGACTGGGGAAATCAAAATATTTGACGCTGAGATTTTCAAAATTAAAATGTTTTAGTTTTCGTTCCCGGGAGAAATCAAAAAGAATATTGCCGGTTTCTTGGCGGTTTTTGTGGAGTAAATAGGCAAGAGAAAGCCAGATAACTTTGGCCATGCGGGCCAGATCACAGTAAACTGTGATTTGATCTGTTGGGTTTATTTTTTTTGAAACAAATTCCAAGTTTTGAGAAGTGGTGAGTGATTGATCTTCAAGTTCGACCTTGAGATCCGGATTGATTTCTGTAATGTAATCTCTAACAGTTTCGGCTTCGGAAATATTTGATGTTTTATTGTTCGTATTGCCTCCGCAGACAATGAGTTTTTCAGCTTGGTTTTCCAGCGATTCTTTGACTACCATCTCGATATACTGACGATATTCTTCATTTGATTTTTCAAAATTTCCGTAACAGAGCAAAATATTTATTTTCATAGGGATATATAGATACTATGCCAATATCGTGGGGCTGGCAATGATGGTTTCGATTTTGTCGTGAAGTATTTCCACGAGCTCGGGATCCATGTAGGTGTAGCCATCGGGAATGTCGAGATTGATGGATTTGGGAAGTGGAGTATCCGGAAAAATGGCTTTGATGCGTTCGAGGTGATCTTTTTCCATATATAAAAGGAGATCGGCCCATTGGAGATCTGCCTTGGAGAGAACGTGGGGAGAATGAGAGCTCAAACCAGCAGAGCGGACGAAAACACGAGGGTCATGGTGGTAAAGATTTTCGGCTGTGGGGCTGCGCCATTTGTTGTGGGAACAGACGATGAGGAGTTTATTGATTTGCACTTATTGTTTAATATTTTATGATTCGCTCACATAAAGAATATATTTGTCGACGATTGACCAAGCGATTGTTAATATTTTTTGCAGCTCCTCTCCCTTTATGCCATTTGTTGTTCCACCATGCCGTTGTACATCAGCAAATTTCTTAACATAGTCAATATCCGATTTTTCTATCGACAACGTTTTTCTCATGTCCTCCCAACTTTTGTTCTTTACTGACCCTTCATCTTTTTCTCCCTCTTTTACATAACTCTGTCTAACTCCTTCAATTGTTAGATAACTATAAAATCCGGCGTCTTCTGGAGCACGAACTGCCTGAGATAAATTTCTTATAATTCTTCGCAGGAGAGGTTTCCCTCCTATTAGCAAGATTAGTTCTTTTGGTGCAAGTGATCTATCAGATTCCTTTAAAAATCTCAGTTTTCTTGGAAATGTGAACTCAGATATTTTTGTATTTCCTCCTGAACATAGAATTAATTCCGCAGATGTCGAATGATAATAGTTATATACGTCAATGATGCTGTAGCAAAAATTCTCGAGAGTGTTCTTTAGGGTTTCTAGATCATCATCAAAGTTATTTCCCGTTTCAAACGTCACAATTACATTATTTCCACTTGCCATAAAACTTAACTTTCCGGAAAACTGATTCTTGATACCTCGCATTTCTTCCGCCGTAACATTTAAATCGTTTATATCTAAAATGTCTGGAGGAAAAATAATACCGATAAATTGATAAATATTTGTTCTTATATTTTCCATAAAATATTATTTAGTGTGCCCTTTTCCAGATATTATTGCCTATGTTGATAGTGTGGTTAATACTTTATGGGTTTTGATGTTTATTAATTATTTCTAAAAACTCGCTTTGTACATTCCATTTGTGTCGGCATTTTATGGACAGGTTCCAACACATTTTTTCAAGTAGATCCTTAACATTTAACAATTCAATAATTGAATAAATTACATAGCTATCAGTATGTGCGACTTTATTTCTCTTTTTATAGATTTCAACCAAATTAGCAATATCAAATCCAAAATATTTTCTTTGGATCTCAGGGGTGAATATCTTAAAATCAAAAAATTCTTCTTGAGTAAAGTTTAGTTTATTAATAAATATTTTATATTTTTCTTTAATTTTTTCTTCGTGTTCAAATCTATCCATAATCTCGATCTTATTTATCCACTTTGTGAGTTGAGGATTGACATCTAGGATATTTTCCAGTAATTCAATTAGATATTCGTCAAAGATTGCGCACATCAACACTAAACCATACCCAAGAACCCATTTCTTATAATTTCTTACTTTTGCAGCATGTGCTTTAACTGCTTCGCTCACAATGTTCCGAATTTTATCATCAGTAGGGACAGCTTTATCCATCCACAGATTTGGATCTATAATTATTTCTTTTATACCTTCGCCCATCGAATTTGCTTTCTCAAGAATATATTCTTCATCAACACGGCCAACGATATCTCTTATGAAGATATATGTGTCGTTCAACCTCGATAAATATTTTTGTTCGTTGATCATTTCGTGAAAGATTGGTGACCTGGCATGCCAATGCTATCACAAAGTCAAAATATTTATGTACCTATCTTTGACAGTGGCTTCTAAATGGACAGGTGGAACACTTATTTAAATCGTCGGTGCGGGTGAAGTCGAGGGCGCGGATTTTCTGCATGGATTCTTTGATGACTCCCTTTAGAATATTTACTTCATCGGGAGTGATCATAAATCTTTCGCGATGGAAATCCCCTTTGGCATCCGGTTCGATGAAATCAAGCTCGGTTTCGAGGACTTTGTACTGGAAGGATTTATCCAGATCGGCAAGGAGGTGATAGAAAGTGAGCTGACGTTTGTAGTCGCCATCGGAGTTTTTGGTCGCGCCTTCAATCTCACCTCTGGTTTTGGGTTTTCCTGTTTTGTAATCGACGACACCAACATGTTTATCTTCTTTGCTAGTCAGATCAATGCGGTCGACCTTGCCGGTTAAGGGAATATCGTCAAGATGAATTTGGGAAGTGAGAGAAGTACCAAAACTTTTTTCGGTGAAGAGACAACTGGTAAATTCTTCCTTGTATTTGTTGTAGTAGTTGGTAAGAACTTTTTTGCCATGGGCTAACCTGTCTTTGAAATCTGTTTCGGTCATGATTTCTCTTCTCAGAGCGGCGGAAAAATCTTTGATGAAGGTGTCTATCGATTCCAATCGGCCATTGTTTAATTCGCGATAAAACATTTCCAGAGCGTAGTGAACGGCGGTACCAAAACACATGGCAGGGGCCTTGGCTCTCGGAATACGATAGAGATTATCTAGTTTGAATTTGTAGGGACAGCGAAGATAGGTATTAAGAGCGGTGGGTGAGAGCTTGAAGTCTTGGATGATTTCTCGGAGATAGTCGGCTTCACCGGGGTGAAGTGTTTCTTCCGGGGCCGGTGACATCAAGACGGCAAGAATTTTGGCTGATGTCTTTTCAAATTTGGTAGTGTCGATTTTTTCTAGATTCTCGGGAGGCAGATCGGCAATAAACATGGCAGGAAAAATCATCTTGGCGGAGCTGGGATATTCGGAGCAGCCGGTGAGAATTAATTCTTGTTTTGCCCGAGTAAGAGCGACATAGAAGAGACGGCGTTCTTCGGCATTTTTATCTTCTTTATCCGTATCCTCGTAAACAATAATGCCGGGAGGAAGTTTGATCATTTCTCTTTTGGCTTTGTTGCCCCAGTGAGTATCGGCGAAACGATAGATGAAAACGGTTTGCCACTCTAAGCCTTTGGCTTTGTGGGCAGTGGTCAAAGTGACAGCGTCGTCATTACCAATCAAGACTTGTTCTTCCAGTTTCAAATTATTTTCTTCCATGATCTGGAGATTCTTGACGTAGCCAAAAAGATTGAGGTCAGGGAAAGAGGCGGATTGCGTTTTGACATCGTCAAAGAGAGTGCCGAAACGATTTAATTCAATAATGGGTTGGGGCAGGGCCAAGATATATTCGAGAACTCCGGATTCTTGGAGAATCAGCTGAAACATTTCGGGGAGAGTGTGGGTGGCGGCTTTCGAGTTCCAAGAAACAAAGCGAAGATAGACTTCGACTACGGCGTCGTCTAGTTCCGGATGATCATCTTGAAGAGTGTCAAATAAGGTTTTCCGATTAAGATGAGCCTCTCGGCTAATTTTTAAAATGGAAAGAGGATTGAGATGGAAATAGTCAAAATTTAAAACAGTAAAGAGGTCGAGATCGTCGACAGTATCGTGAAGAGCGGTGGCAACTTTGAGGATTTTGAGGAACTGACTAATAAGAGGGGTGGCAAGAATATTGGTGCCGCCCTCGAGACGATAAGGAAGATTTTTTTGTTTGAAAAGATTGATAAGGATATCAACGTCTTTGTTTTCTTTGACAATAATAGCAATATCCTTGGGTTTAACACCATTTTTGATTTTGTCTTGGATGGAGCTCGTGATAAATTCGTCTTCAAAGATAGTAGAGTTGAAAGAGGCGGTTTTTATTTGGATATCTTCCAGGGAAGTATTGGCGTGGAGAGGGCTCTCGCCTATCAGTTTGGCCGCAGAGTCGAGTATTGTTTGAGTGGAGCGATAACTTTGGTCGAGAATAATTTTAGTGTGGTCCGGAAAAGCTTTGGCAAATTCGACAATATTTTCTTTACTGGCGCCTTGAAAACGAAAAATACTTTGGTTGGGATCTCCCACCGCAAAGATGTTAGCTTGCGGACCCCAGTAGTTGGTGAGGGCAAAAATGAGGCGGTTTTGGGCGGAGTTAGTATCTTGATATTCATCAACTAAAAGATATTGAAATTTTTCTTGGTAACCTAAAAGGAAATCTGCGTCCGATTCAAAAGCCTCGACCACCCAGTTGATCATATCGTTGAAATCGAAGCGGCCGAGTACTGTCAATTTATTTTGATATTTTTCGTAGACATCTAAGAGATCAAGATTTTTGTTGACAAGCTTTTCTTGTTCTAATCTGGCAGTCTTGGAGAGATCATCTTTGGCAATTTCAAATTCGTCTTTTAAAATGGAGACCAGCTCGGAATATTTACTGACAGTAAAGCCTTCGCGCTTGAGGTCGGAGATGCTACTTAAGATGTAGGGGAGATAGAAGAGAGGATCGCCTATCGGTTTAAGAAGTGAAAAGGTTCCCTGTTCTAAAATCTCTTGAATGATTTGAATCTTTTCCAGATCGGAAACATTCTGCATGCCGGCGGGTTTACTAAATCTTTCGGGATTTTGGGCGATGACATCGGCACAAAAAGAATGAAAGGTGGTGACTTGAACGAGATAGCCATCTTTGCCTATGAGGTTAATGAGACGAGTGCGCATTTCTTTGGTGGCGGCTTCGGTAAAGGTTAGAGCGAGAATGGAGCTGGGGTCGGTATCGGTTTCTTTTAAAATATTAGCAATTCTGGTTGTCAAAACTTGAGTTTTGCCTGTACCGGGGCCAGCGAGTACTAAAACGGGACCTTCGATAGTATCGACGGCTTTTCTTTGGGCGTCGTTTAATCGTTTGTATGCTTGATCAAATTCGGGGGTAGTGAGTGACATTAAACATATTGTATGCTGTGTGGATAAAAAAAGTCCCCGGGATTTCCAGGGACTTAAACTTATACATTGGCTAGCAGAAAAAACAAATCTTTCAGGCATACAACTAGCCAGCCCAAATAGACTATCGCAGATAACCATAAGGCAATTGGCTGGTTGGGTGCGATTACTGTCGAATGGGGACTAATAATAATTGAAAAACTTACATATAACCAGCTAATGACGGCGATGGCAGCAGGCGTTTTGTGGCGGACATTGAAGACCATCGTAATCAGATGGATGACGGCAAATGCAAAAAACAGATAGGCACAGATGTTGGCTAGTACATTGCCGGGAACGACGCTGCCCAAATAACTAGTTCCCGTAATCAACGAGTATATTACGATGGAAGCAACGCCTATGATCAATGCCACAAGGGCGACAATTTGCCTCGAATTGAGGCCTTTTTTCTCGGATTTAAGGTTCTCCATTTTTCTCCTGTTGTGAGAGGGTGAGTTTAAAAGACTGGGCGGATTATGACACAAATGGCAGTGTAGGTCAAGCTATAGGGTGTTAGATCACGGATTTGAGCATTGACTTTGATGTATGAATTATTACATAATGAATGTTAGGACAGTTTAATTAACAAAGATATTCAGAATGGAGGTGAGTTAATTATGAAATATACGATGAAATGCCCGATGTGTGAAGAGGTGATGATGGTTGAAGCCGATGATGAAATGGAGGCAATGAAAATGATGAAGGAGAAAGGAAATGCTCACATGATGGAGATGCACAAAGATGCGCCAATGATGACTGATGAAGAAAGCGAAAAGATGATCAAAGAGAACTGGAAAGCAGAATAACGGAGTAACGATCAAGCTTCCTGACAGCCGGGGAGCTTGATCTTTTGGGTTAAAGTTTTACGCTTCTTTTTCGTTGTCTAGTCCGGATTTGAGACTGTGGGCAGATTCCAACTTGTTACCAATTTGATTCATGGTTTGCGAGGTCGTGTTCATAGAATTGTAGGCGTTGGTTAAATGTTTTCCGAGGAGAGCAAAGTTTTCATTTAATTTTTCGTAATCCTTTTGGACAGCTCTTAATAGAGTAAAAACCTCGGCAGTTTTGCCGGCGATCTTTTGACCTTCGAGAGAGAGAAGGATGGTTTGAAGATTAGCATAGAGAGTGGTGGGCGAAACGGGATAAACGCGGGCGTCCCGAGAAGCATCGAGAATTTCCGTTTCGTTGACGATTTCGTAGTAAACGGATTCCGAGGGGATATACATGAGAGCAAAATCAAGGGTTCCTTCTTCGGGAAGAATATATTTTCCGGAAATATCTTTAATGTGTTTTTTGACGTCACGAACAAAGGCGGAGCGGGCTAAAGTTTTTTCGGCTTGGGTGGTGGCTTGATAGATTTTTTGAAAATTTTCCATGGGGAACTTTGAATCAATGGGTAAAATTCCGGCTTGAGTTTTGATGGCGGCGTCAACGATCTGACCGGATTTGAAATGGTGTTGAAGAACGTATCCCGTTTTGGGAAACATTTGAGAAATAAGGTCGGTAAGAACTTGCTCACCGATATTGCCTCTGAGCTTGGGAGATTTTAAATAGTCCTGGAGATCTTTCATGGAGCGGCTGACTTCGCCAAAAGCGCCGGCTTCTTTTTTTAGATCCCCAATGACCGTCGTGGCCTGGTCAAGACGGGAAAATAGTTCACGATAATTTTGCTGGAGGGAAGCAGTGGTGGTGCGATTGGTGGTGTCAAAAGATTGCTGAAGAGATTTGAGCCAAGCGTTGAGAGTGGGGTCGGTTTTGGGTTGAGAGAGCTGAGATTTGATGAGGAAATAAAGTGTTAGTAGTCCAAGGAAGAGAAAAGCTATTACAATGAGAGTGTCAGTTGACATAGATTCATTTTACATTAGTGGAACGAAACAAACACGAAAGAAACAAGAGGTACGGATGGCTGATTTTTTTCGCGGTTTTAAATTGGGTGGCGATCGCCTTGACTATCTGGAAAATTGACCCGGACAATATGGCTAATTTTATTTTTCCCGGGAGCTATCTGCCAATGGGGATACTCGTCGCCGGGGGAATTTTTTGGCTGCTGTCGATTTTGACACTCTCCTCTGTCCGAGCACTGCGCTGGACTATTGGGATCGTGATATTTATTTATCTTAGAATTTGGGGTTTGGGATCATTGTTGAATGGAATATTGATTCTTGGGCTTTTGGTCGTTTGGGAGGTATATCTCTACAGGAGTAAAACAAAACAGGTTTGATTTGCGAGGGATAATTGACATGATTGTTTTTGCATTGCGGGTAACTTAATTAGATGCTAGATTAAATGTATGAGGCACAATAGGTGCTTTAATTAATCAAAGTTATTATTTGGACAGAATATGCAACTTTCAAACAACCCCCTTAACAAAAATATCGAGAAACAACTGTCGGAGATGATGTATGGAATATTGGCGGAGCTGGATACTCCGGAAGAAATAAAGATGGTTTTGAATGATGTTCTGACCGAGGGTGAAAGAATGGCAATTTTGAAGAGATTGGGAATTGCAGTGTATTTAGACAAGGGACGAAGTTATGAAGATATAAAAAACAATGTGAAGGTAAGCTCGGCCACTATCGCGTCTGTAGCCGAAGATTTGGGGAATTCAGGATGGCAGGAAATGATCAAGAGAATCAAGGCCGAAGAATGGGCTTCCGAATGGACAGACAAAATTTCGGGGAGAATAAAGAGGATCTTTGGATGAATTCCTGGATGCCGCGTCGGAGTACCTCCTCGCAATGACACAAGTAAGGTAAAATTGGAGCATGGGAAAGTATTACATCACAACCACATTACCATACGTAAATGCAGAGCCGCACATTGGCTTTGCGATGGAGATTGTCCGCGCAGATGTAATGGCTCGACTACATCGAGCTTTGGGAGATGAAGTTTTCTTTAATACCGGAACCGATGAACATGGACAGAAGGTATATCAAAAAGCTAAAGAGCTGGGAATCGATACGCAGAAATATTGTGACGATAACGCGGCCAAGTTCTCAATTTTAAAAGATTCATTAAATTTGTCTTATGACAACTTTATCCGGACTACAGATGAACACCATATAAAAGCAGCTCAGGAGTTTTGGAAAAGATGCGACGCAAATGGCGATATCTATAAAAAGAGTTACAAGATAAAATATTGTGTGGGGTGTGAACTGGAAAAAACCGACTCGGAATTGGTGGACGGAAAGTGTCCGATACATCCTACGATGGAACTAGAGATTCGAGAAGAAGAAAATTATTTCTTCAGGTTTTCCAAATACCAGGAAAAATTATTGGGTTTCTACAAGGCGAACCCCGATTTCGTACAACCGGGATTCCGCCAGAATGAGATGAAAGTTTTTGTAGAGAATGGTTTACAGGATTTTAGTATTTCCAGACTGAAAGCAAAGATGCCCTGGGGAGTTCCGGTTCCGGGAGACGAAACCCAGGTGATGTTTGTCTGGTTTGATGCACTGGTTAATTATGTTTCTTGTTTGGGATGGCCGGAAAACACGGAAAAGTTTAACGCTTTTTGGCCTGGAGTGCAGATTTGCGGGAAAGATAATCTGCGACAGCAAACTGCAATGTGGCAGGCAATGTTAATGTCGGCCGGACTGCCGACTTCAAAACAAGTAATTGTCGAAGGATTTATTACATCGGACGGGCAAAAAATGAGTAAGAGTCTTGGAAATGTTATCGACCCTTTGGAATATGTGGCCAAATACGGAACCGATGCTGTGCGATATTTCTTAACAGCCGAACTGTCCGTATTCGAAGACTCGGATATGACGAGAGATCGTTTTGAAGAAGCATTTCAGGCGAGCTTGGCTAACGGAATAGGAAATTTATGTGCCAGGGTGGCAGCAATGTCGGAGAAGGAAAATCTTAAAGTACCTACCGAAGAATTAACCATCCGGAAAGAGGTTGTTGATTTATTAAACAGTTATAAATTTGATGAGGCGATGGCGGTGATTTGGGATTTAATCAAAAGTGCAGACGCTTTAATTAATCAAAGACAGGTTTGGAAATTGGAGGGTGAAGAGAAGGTTACAGCTTTAACCGAACTGGTGAAAATAGTTAGGCAAGTTGGAACGGATCTGGCTCCATTTATGCCCGCAACCGCAGAAAAAATAATGGCACAATATGGCGTGGAAGAAATAAAAAGATCGGAAAATTTATTCCAAAGATTGCCGGCAAATGTTAATTGATACACACTGCCACCTGACTGACGCGAAAATTGTTGATGTAAAAAAGACGATTAATGAGGCGCATAATGCCGGTGTGGAAATGATGTTTTTGCAGTCAACTTCGATCGAAGACTCAAGAAGGGCGGTGGCAATTGCGGAACAAGAAGGATTATATGCAACAGTGGGGGTTCATCCGGAGGATATTGACAATGTTGGCAATGTGGAGGAAATGATCGCTGAGCTGGAAAAAATTGTAGGCGGTTCAAAAAGAGTGATCGGAATTGGCGAGATTGGTTTGGATTTTTATTGGGACAAAGAAAAGAAAACAAAAGAAAAGCAGATTCAGATTTTTTCGGCACAAATGGAGCTGGCGGTCAGATTGAAACTACCGGTGGTGATTCATATGAGAGAGGCGGAGGAAGAGTGTTTCGAAATTTTGACAAAAATGGGGACCTTGCCGAGGGGGGAATTTCACTGTTTTGCCGGAAGCGAGAAGTTCTTGAAGTTTGTGCTGAAAATGGGGTTTTACGTCGGTTTTGCAGGAAATGTGACCTTTAAGTCGGCTGCTGGACTGCGGGAAATACTCCACAAAGTTCCCCTAAACAGGCTCCTGATCGAAACAGATAGCCCATATTTGGCACCCGAACCGGTGCGGGGAACAGTAAATATACCGGCAAATGTTAAAATAGTAGCTACAGCGATAGCTAAAGAGCTGGCTTTAGATACCCAAAAAATAGAAGAACAGACCGGAAAAAATGCCTTATGTTTGTATTCCTTAGATATCTTATAAATAAATATCCACGCGGAAGCCAAAGAGTTCTGGAAATTTTACCAGGATTCGTGAGTTGGTCATTTATTTTGTTCCCCGTTTGGGGTTCAATTTTTTGGCCGGTCGGTGTGGCCTATTTTATTATTGGTTTTAACGTTTATTGGCTATATAGATCAATGACGTTGTCGCTCGCTGCTGTAATGTCGTATTACCGAATTCGGGCAGCGGAAAAATATGATTGGATGGGAGATGTCCGAGGATTTGCCGATTGGAAAGAGGTTAAGCATGTGATCGTATTGCCAACTTACAAAGAACCGGGTGAAATATTGGTGCGAACATTGGAGGCTTTGGATAAACAAACAATTGGTGCAGCGCAAATAATACCAATTATTGCAATGGAGGAGAGGGCAGGAAAAGAGATAAATGACGAAAGAGAAAATTTGCTAAGAAAAACATTTGCCGGAAAATTCGCAGGATTATTTTTTACCCATCATCCGGCAAACTTAACCGGTGAAGTGGTGGGGAAATCCAGTAATGCCGCATGGGCCGGAAAAGAGTTTAAAAAGGAACTTAAAAAACACAAGGATTGGGATATAAATAAAATGACGATTTCGTCTGTAGATTGTGATGTGGCACTTCACCCAAACCATCTGGCGGCATTAACGTATTTTTTCCTGGATGACCCGAATAGATATCACAAGATTTGGCAAGGGGCGATTGTGTTTTATAACAACATCGAACGGATCCCTTGGCCGATGAGAGTGTTTAACCGCCTTAGTAGTGTTTTGAACATGGCCCAGTTATCGAGACCGGATCGGTTAATTAACTTTTCCACTTATTCGATGAGTCTGAAACTAATGGATTCGATTGATTATTGGGATACTGATGTGATTCCTGAAGACTATCGTATTTTCTTTAAGACATATTTTGCTACCGGGGGAAAAGTGGAAGTGGATCCATTGTATATTTCCGTGTTTGCCGATGCGGCGGAGGCAACAGGGTTTTGGAGTACTTATACAAATACATATGAACAAGTAAAACGCTGGGCCTGGGGAGCGTCAGATGACGCGTACATTATTAAGCGTTATATTCTGGATACAGAAGCTCCCTTTTGGGACAAAACAATTAGAGTATTCAAGGTAGTTGAGGATCATTTTATGTGGCCGGTAAATTGGTTTATCATCACAGTAGCAGCTAACCTACCTCCCCTTTTGAATCCGACTTTTTCCAGAACCGTGATGGGAAAAACATTGCCTCAGGTATCATCTGCAATTTTAACTTTGTCACTAATCAGTATGGTGGCAATAATTTTGATAGATTTTAAATCCCGCCCTAAGGTAAAAAATCTTCCCTGGTGGAGAAAGATCGTCTCACCTTTTGAATTTATTTTGCTGCCTGTTGTCGGTTTTTTCTTTTCGGCATTACCGGGGCTGGATGCACATACCAGGCTGATGATGGGTAGATATATGGAGTACCGGGTGACCGAAAAAAAAGCTTAATAAAGGTTCATTGTTATATACTCAAGCTGTGGCAGAAAGCCGAAAAATACCAACTTCTACAACGCTATTTTGGATTGGCGTTATTTTGGTGCTAATTATGGGTGGTGTGTTGGCACTTTTTTGGAATCGACTTCCCCCACAATTGCCGTGGCTTTATTCTTTTCCTTCAGGTGACAAACAATTGGTAGACAAAATTTGGTTTGTGTGGATATTCGCGGGAATGGAAGTTGTTTTGTTTTTAACCAGAATTTTGGCCAGTTGGGCAGGAAAGGGAGATAACACTGTTCAAACTACGATTAGCCTTGGTGTTTTAATAGCGGTGGTTTTGATGGTGGCGAGTTTTGCAAAAATTATGCTGATTTTCCTAAATATATGAATCCTCAACTGATGATTACTGTTTTGCCATTTCTTTTGGCACTTTTGATAAGCCTGGTGATAACGCCTCTGACAATTTTGTTTTTTAAAAAAATGGGTTGGGTTATCGACCCAAAGAAAACTCCCCATCCGGCGCATATTCACAAGATACCGGTACCAAAAGGGGGAGGTATCCCGATATTTTTTGCAGTAACTGTGACTGTGATGCTTCTTTTAAAACCGGATAATCATTTGTTGGCTATTGGTTTGGCCGGACTACTTACTGTAGTGGTTGGGCTGGTTGATGATATTAAGGGCTCTAATCCATATGCGAGATTGGGAATGAATTTTTTGGCGACATTAATCATTGTCGGGTCGGGAATCGGAATTGCTTTCATTAGTAATCCATTTGGTGGAGTAATTGATTTATCTTGGCCGAGACTGGGGTTTTTTCTTTTTGGAAGTTTTCATCAGATATGGATCTTGGCCGATCTATTTGCACTTTTATGGATTCCGTCTCTAATGAATGCAATCAATTGGTCATCAGGTGTGGACGGACAAATCAGTGGTGTAATCACAATTGCGGCTGTGGTATTGGGTTTGGTTTCATTGAACTACAGCGCGGATATTGCTCAGTGGCCGGTGGCTACCTTAGCGTTTGCTACCGCGGGGGCTTTCGCGGGCTTAACAGTTTTTCATTTTTATCCACAAAAAATTATGCCGGGCTATTCGGCAACGTCTCTAGCCGGTTTACTTTTAGGAGTGATATCAATACTGGCAACGGCAAAGGTGGGGGCTTTAATTATTGTCTTGGGAATTCCCTTGATAGATTTTTTATATATTGTTCTAAAAAGATTAATTTCCGGCAAGTCTCCCGTCTGGGGGGATAAGAGCCATCTGCACCACAAATTGATGGCAATGGGTTGGGGAAAAAGAAGAATTGCTTTGTTTTATTGGCTGGCTGCAGTGGTTCTTGGTGTGGCTGCTTTGAGTTTTGAAGCTAGAACGAAGCTTCTAATCATGATAGGATTGGTAATATTAATGACAGTGTTCGTTTTATGGCAATACTCATCGCGCTTCTCAAAACAGTAAGGCCAAGACAATGGTTAAAAAACTTTGCTCTATACGGGGCTTTGATTTTTACGGGGCTTTTATACGAACCCGGTGCATTTGGATTGGTAACGCAAGCATTTTTTGTGTTCATTGTTTTATCGAGCACCACTTATATTTTTAACGATTTACTGGATATAAAAACCGACCGGCTTCATCCGTTCAAGAAAAAAAGACCAATCGCTTCCGGCGAATTACCGGTTTCAATTGCATTTTTGGCAGTAATTGTGGGTGCTTTTGTCGGCTTGTCTTGGGCATATACTTTGAATTTCTTTTTCTTTATTAGTTGTTTGGTTTATCTTTCGATACAGGTTTTGTATACGCTCTATTTGAAAAAGGTGGCGATCATTGATGTGATAGTAATTGCCTTGGGATATTTGATTCGAATTTACGCCGGTGCTTTTGTAATTTCGGCACATATGGATGTTTGGTTTTTGTTGACTATAATTTCTGCATCTCTATTTTTGGCTGTGGGTAAACGAAGAGGAGAGATGACCCTTTTGATCTCTCAGGGCAAGTCGGTGGCCACTAGAGAGACCCTGAAACACTATACCGAGCAGCTTCTAGATATTTACACGGCCATGTTTGCAACCGCAACCTGGATTACGTATTCTTTATTTACTTTTAATCATCCCAAGATTATTCCAACAGGAAGGGCATTGAAGATCATTTTGTTACTTCCAAACACTCTTTTGTCAGAAAAGTGGATGATGATAACCATCCCTTTTGTGGTTTATGGAATCATGAGATATTTGCAGCTTATTTATGAAAAAAACGAAGGGGAAAGTCCGGAAAGAATATTGCTTTCAGATAAACCATTAATTGCAACTGTAGGGCTTTGGGTAGTGATGGTAGTTGGGGTGCTTTATTACTTGCCGTAGAAACGGGAACCAAGAATAAGAATTTATCGAACGAAAAGTCTATTACTTAAATAGTTTGGCGTAGCTGGAGGAGATGAAGCCCCATTGCCCGGTCACGTATTCAATTTGGTACCAGCTGCCGGTGGAGAGGTCGGCTTTGTAGGGAAACTTATCACCGGGGTTGACCTTGGCCAATTCCGTCGCTGTGGTTGATGGAGTTTCACGGACTTTTAACCAGCCGGTTGGAGTAGTGAGTATTTCGACATAGGGCTTGGTCATAACTGTTGCTGAGGAGGAAGCTTGTTTGGGGAGAGGAGTGACTGTTTTAGGAGGGGTGACGAGACCGGCTGAGGGAGTAGCGATGGTTGGAGTCGGGGTGGGGGTAATGTCCAGAGCGGCCATAGTAAAGTTTAGAACGAGGCGATATCCGGGCTGAACAGAGGCATTGACAATTTTGTCTTGAAAGCCGGGAGCGGTAAAGGTAAAAACGTGGGGGCCGGAATCGATATCGACACTTAAGGGAGTAAAACCTTGGGGTTTGCCATCGATACTTATGGTGGCGTTAGCGGGGAGACTAACAATACTAACAGCAGCGGCCTTGCTACTACTTAGTTTTTCAAATGATAGAGAATAACTGTGGGATTTATCTGGAGTATCACCAAACTCTCGATTTACAGTGGTTAGAGTTCCTCCGAGCAAATTTACTTTTCCTTCCCAGGTCTGGCCACTATCGACTGCGGTCATTTGGACAGTGTAAGTTCCGGCTTTTTCGTTATCGATATAGACAGGGGTTTTGCCGACAGATTGGCCATTGATGCTAACATTGGCTTCCGGATGGGCGGTTACTTGGATTCCGGCTTTCTTGGCAAATGGGTTCAAATCACAGCCGGCAAGAAGGACAGAAAAAACAAGGATGGGGATTAGCCTTATAAAGTTTGTCTTCATGGTTGATTCTATGATAACAGATTATGATAATTTTAAGAAAGTGGAATTTTATTATTTTACATCTTAGGTAATGATAAAATAGTGCGTACATTGGCCGGATGGTGAAGTGGAAACACTGGAGTCTGCAAAACTCTTATGCGAGGGTTCGATTCCCTCTCCGGCCTCAATTTTTACTTGATATTTGGGTTTTGTTTGGTAATAATGGATATGTGGAAAGAGATAATCGAGGCGGACATAATCGTAAGAAAGTAAATGAAGATTTCTTTAAAGCCTGGTCGCCAAAAATGGCCTATGTATTGGGGTTTATTTATGCTGATGGTGCTGTGGAGAATTGTCTGGAATCGTCCAGGGCGTGCTATTTGTCTATTGCAAATAACGATTTTGATATTCTTATGGATATTAGGAGCGCGATGTCGGGACAGCAAACAATTCACGTTCGGTATCCTCATATGATGAAAATTAATGGAAAAGAATTTTGGTGCCAGATTTCGTATTTTATGAGAATCGGGAACAAATTGATTTATAACGATTTGATTGGGTTGGGGTTGTGCCAAAGAAAATCACTGGTTATTCAAATGCCTAATGTACCTGAAAAATATTTCAGTTATTTTTTAAGAGGGTATTTTGATGGTGATGGGTGTATAAGTATCGGGAAACCTATGGATAGACGTTTAGATGTTATTTTTACAAGCGGAAGTAAAATATTTTTGGAACAACTAGCGAACAAAATCCTAGGAAAGTTTCCATTAATAAAAAGTTCAATCTCGTTTGGCTATGGTGCTTTCAGATTGAGGTATAACTGGAGAAACGCAGTTGATCTTGCTGGATTTATTTATCAAAACATTGGTCAGGCTCCCTATCTGAAGTATAAATACGTTAAGTATCAAGACCATTTAAAGGTTTAAAAGAATATTTTAATAAAGATCGCCGGCTTTGATGACTTCTTCTACTAGGCGATTGGAGTAGCCCCATTCGTTGTCGTACCAAGCCAAAACTTTTACGAGAGTACCATCGACAACTCTGGTCATATCCATATCGACGATACTAGATTCGGGGCGGCCAACAATATCGGAGGAAACAAGCGGTTCGTCAGTGACAGCCAAAATTCCACGATAACGAGGATCGTTGGCTGCGTCCATAAATATTTGATTAACTTCTTCGACTGAAGTCGATCTTCGAGTAACAAAAGTGAAATCGGTAATTGAGCCGGTGATTACAGGGACACGAAGTGAAATACCATCAAACAACCCCTGAAGCTCGGGAATGGCTTGTGTCGCAGCAATGGCGGCTCCGGTACTTGTGGGTACGATGTTTTGGGCGGCGGCTCGGGCGCGGCGAAGGTCTCTGTGGGAATTGTCTTGAAGATTTTGATCATCAGTGTAGCCGTGAACTGTAGTTAGCATAGCTTTAAGGATTCCAACCTTGTCATGGAGAATATCAGCCACGGGGGCGACGCTATTGGTAGTGCAAGAGGCGTTACTGATAACCGAAATTGTACCTGTGCGATCTTTGACAATGACTTCTTGGTCATTTACACCCAGGACGGCGGTAGGCACACCGGCACCTTTGGCGGGAGCAGAAAGGATGACATATCTGGCACCACCCTGAAGGTGAAGAATGGCCTTTTCCAGACTGGTAAAGGCACCTGTTGATTCGATAACAATCTCAGCTCCATATTGGGACCATGGGATTTTAGCAGGGTCTCTTTGAGCCAAAACGGGGATTCTTAGGGTTTTATTGGGATGTTCGATGGTGATGTAGCCAAGAAGAGGTTTATCATCGGTAACATCGCTTGGTTGTTGAACTTCTTCGGATGATATTGGGTAGGGAAGTATGCCGTAAGCAGTATCAAAGCGAAGAAGATGCGCCCATCCGGATACGTTTAATGAGCCTGAAGTATTGATAGCTACAAGATTGGCATCGTCAAGGTGGCTTTGCAACCAAACTCTTGTCGCTGAACGACCGATTCTTCCAAAACCATTTATCGAAAAATTTACCATAGGGCGGGCGAAAATTATAACTAAATAAACTTTAGCATAAATGGGGCGACGGAACTAAAAAGCACTCGCACCGACAAAAATTTCTGTGGGGCTGTGGAGTATAGAATCAACCGCTTCCGGGGAAGATAGCGGAGCTATCATTCCGCCCGGATCGGGCTTTTTAAGACCATTTTTGTCCAGAAATAAATAAGGTCTATCGAGGGCAACAAAACCGACCCGTTCATAAAGTGGGCCTATTTTATCCACATCTGTTGCCAAGAGAGCAAAATCACAATTTGATACTTTGGCTAGAGACTTTTGGAGAAGTTTGGTGGCAAAACCTCTGTGCCGATAGTCTATATGAGTAACAACGCCGCCAATTCCAACGAAAGTGTATTTTTTGCCTTGAAAATCCAGCTGGCGGATAAAAAGAACCAG
>CAISLM010000032.1 GCA_903886255.1 Candidatus Collierbacteria bacterium | reverse complement strand
GTAAATTTCCCTGAAAACGTATAACCGGTGAACGGCATAAAGTGGCTGAAGTAACTCGGCTGCCAGTTTTACCCACGATTCGAGGGTGGAACTTGGCAGAGGAACGCCCATTTGTATGATCTGTTTCAGTGTCCGGTAAAGTGGCAGGTGATAGATGTATTTGTTGATGAAAATCATCGTCAGCAGGGCAGCACTGGCAATACACTTTGGAAGGGGACGGTTAAGGGCGGCAATGACCTGTGCCTGATTACCACGTTCATCCTCCTGGGTGATGTACTTTGGGCGGATGATACGGTTAATATGAAGTTTTGCAGGGGTATAATCCAATTCATCGGTAATTTCCCTCCCAATACACACCATCCCGGTAGTATCTTCCGATGGCTCAATAACGGTTTCCACAACGGGCAAATGCGATGGCAATGCCATACGGCCGGGATGTTCTTTTTTTATCTTCCTGCGCTCGTAGGCCACCCGGATCAACTCCCGCTCGGCTTTCACTTCTTCGGATATTTCACCCGATTTAGGCTCAAACTCGATACGCAACTGGTTGATGTCAATAACCGAAACAAAGCGTTCACGTTTGGAACCAAAAATCATACGCCTCATCTGATCGTTTTGAAACCTGGCAGCTTCAAGGTCAGTTGTTAACTTTGATATGACAGAATCTTTTTTCTCAATCAGAGAATCTTTTTCAGCAATTACGGAATCTTTTTCAGCAATCTCCATCTCCAAAGAGGCAATTTTTGCCTTCATGGATGCAGTTGAAAATGGGTCTGTTTCTTCGCTGTTTGTCATGCACGAATATACGCTAAAACCCTTATATTACAAGGCATTTGACGTATTTTCGAATATAATAATCAACCAAACTTGTACCGCTTTTTCCGCCTCATCCCCTCGAACGAGAGACCTTCGAGAAGCATTAAAAGCTCTTCTCTTTTCATTGGTTTCGATGGCTCATTATGGGGTGTAAAGGCGTATCTTCCACGTTCCAGGCGCTTGTAAAAAAGGGCAAATCCATCACCGTCCCAATACAAAAGCTTGATGTGGGTGCGCGTTTTATTCAGAAAAATAAACACATCACCCGAAATGGGGTCTTTTTTTAGGTGATTTCTCACAATTCCGGATAGTCCATCGAAGCCATTTCTCATGTCAATGGCACTGCAACACAAAAAGTACCGCAGGTTTGCACTCAATCCTAGCATTTAAGTTAATAGATTTTAATCACAACCTTGCCCGCAAGCTCAATCTCTATCCGGGGACAGGAACTCTTTTCTCTCACCGAAGGTTTTGAACCCAGTTCAATAAACTCAGGATCACCCGATGACTCCGACTCCCGGTCAGATTGCTTATCACACCAATAATAAAACGTCCTTTCACAAATCCCAACCTGTCTGGAAAAGGCACTTCTTGTTAAGCCTGATTCTCTCCACTGATCTACCAGGGCATACATCTTGTCTTTCTTACTCGTATCCATAATTTACTTCTTTTGACAGCAAAATTATCCTCTGAGTGGCAACTAAAAAATATGGTGGTGGTGGGGTGCATACTTTTGCGGTACTTTTCTGTTAAAATAACCTGTCTGGGTTATCGGAAAAGGGAGAAAAGGGGTAATAGGTAGGGTAAAATAAGAAAGCAGCGAGATCGGCGAGATCGGCGAGACAAGCTAAACGAATCAGCAGATGAGACGATCGTTTTTCAACGCGATTGGCTCCTGGCC
>CAISLM010000031.1 GCA_903886255.1 Candidatus Collierbacteria bacterium | reverse complement strand
TTTACCTGTCTCTTAAATCCTCCTATACATTTATAACCCACTGTCATCACTCGATAGTCCCCGTCATTTTCGATATACTCCTGCACCAGGAATCCTCTGATCAGAGGTGTTCTTTCCCCTCTCTCCTTCGCTTTTGCTTTTCGAGCTTCCAAAATATCTTTCAGTTTATTCAAATCGCCAAATTCCCTAATCCAAAAAGTTCCCATTCCGTGTCTTCCCCCTTGGGACAATTTAACGATCAATGGAAACTTTGCTTTCTTCAAAAAGTTTTCTAAATCAGACCAAGTTTCAATATAGGAAGATTCCGGATATTTCACTCCTGTTTCTTGCAACTGCCAAGTCATCACGCTTTTAAATCGTCGCAGCGGCCCTTCCGAAAGAAGATATTCATCAACTACGGGAACTTTGTGTTTTCTTGCATAAAGTTGCAGCAGCTTACTCCATTCAAGTTCGGATCCAACGGAGCGGAAAAACCAGCCGTCAAAATCTTTCATGTCCATCTCTCCAAAAAGAATTTTTCCGTCTTCCATTCGTAGCTGTCGATATTTAATCAAAACCAATTCAATTCCCAAGGCCTTCGCCTCATCCACAAACCTCTGCTCGCTTTCATCAAATGTCAGTCGGTGTAAATATGCTATTCTCATTATCTTTTTATTATAATTGCCGGATCCACGACAAATTCTTTCAAATCTCGTCTGCCAATCAAAAATTGTCTACGTAAACTAGCCCTATTTGTTAGGCTCGCTCTTGTTCTAATTATTTTACTTTTTAACTTAAAAGTAATAGCAATCATTGTTCTCTCTTCCAGCCCCAATGAGTTTTTTACTTTCTTTGTCCAAAGAACATTTTCCGGAATTAACAGCCCCAATTCCATGGCCAGACTTTGATCAATTGAAGTGCTTCTCGCACCGGTATCAATTTTGCACCGTACCTCAACCCATTTGTTTTTATTGGTTTTAACCTTGGCGGATTCAAAAATTGCCAATACCGGTTTTGTTTCCCCCGCAAAAGACACTCTGTTGGCGAATTTACTTGCAAACAATGCCTTCCCAATTTTGACTCCTTTTTCCGAACTCTCAACTTCCAAGCCCTCGACTCTTTGCAGTCTTCTTCTAAGGCCTGTCATGTTTGCCAACTGTATCGAAAGACCGGGTTGGTCGTTCAGCTCCAACACTACCGGACCTTTTTCATTATCGATAAGCATATCCACCGACAAATACGGCAAATGAGATACCTTTTGAGTTTTTACTGCCATCAATAAGATTTTGTCCCAGAAAGGAATAGCAATTCCATTAACTTTTTTATTCGTATCGGGAAAATATTTGATTTGTTTATTCTTGTAAACACCATGAGTCGTAATCCCGGTTGCCATATCAATGCCGAGACCCAACGCTCCTTGGTGTAGATTAGCTTTCCCTTTACTTTCCTCGGTTGGCAGCCGCAGCATTGCCATAACCGGAATTTTATTAAAAACAATCACCCGCACATCCGGTGCTCCACCTACAGCCATTTTTTTAAATTTAGGATGGATGGTAATTCGCTCTTCAATCATCGCCTTATCCGGTAAATTATTGTGGGAATACTTTCCTTCAACAATGTCTACTGTATGCAAAACCAAATCGTCTGTACTAATTTTCTTTCCTTCTACAGTCCAAAACCTTCCTTCTTCTTTTGCCGGCTTCCTTACCAGGATTATTCCTTGTCCGCCGAATCCCTGAACCGGTTTGATGGCAAATCCGCTCTCCAGTTTGCTCCAATCAAAATCCCTCACCTGTCGTGCATCATTTAAAACACCTAAAAGTTTCGGGTGAGCCACATGAGCACTACGAAGCATCCTCTTGGTTAAGAGTTTATCGTCAGCCCTTTTCCTCGCCGGCTTCTTGTTCAAAAGCAGGTAATCGGCTGACCGGGAATTGATTCCAAGTATGTCCCCAAATCTTGCCATAATTATTTTGCCAAAAGTTTTCTAAATCTCCACACCTCCAAAAGTCGTAAACCCTTATATTTTCCAATCAATAGGTCTAGCCCCAATATTCCGATTACGGAAATTTCCGGATTAAGAATTACTTGATTCTGTATCCAGGGTGCGCTCATTACCTTGTAAGCGATAAATGCCAAGACGATTGTCTCCGCAGTCATCATTAGTGACGTCGCCAAACTTCTGGTAATTTGCGCTTCTATAAATGTTTCCGCCAAAAGTACAAATAGCATGATTGGAAAAATTCCCACACTCATCAATCTAATAAGCCCTACCGATGGCGACATTAGTAATAGTAGTAATACACCCATCGAAACTACCCAAATTAATATCGCCAGTTTGGGTAAATATGGCACTTTAACTTTTCTAATGAGAACCCTTCCCAAGGTCGCTACGCCCAAAATGAAAAATAGCAAAACTAAACCAACTACCCCCCCGGTCGACAAAAATGCTACCGAAAGTAATGCCGGAGTAATTATTCCAAATCCCGACACACCAACTACTTGGCGGGAAAATGCCACCAAGGCTGCTACCAAAGGGAACAAAAATAACAAAACCAAAGTGTTGGGAGACACCCCTTCCGACACGGCTTTCCTCATAGCCAGCTTCAAAATATCCTTTCCCCACCAGCCGGTTAACTTTTGTCCATTCATAACCTTTATCAGTCGGTCTCCCTGTTGGCTCGGAACCGTTAAATCAACCTCTTTCTTGGAAACAGTTTCTGCCGAAGAGCTGGCTGTTTGTTCCCCAATTGCCAATGATTTGGGTACCAAAAATGAACCCCAAAGCACCGCCAATATTGCAAGTATCATCAATACTTTTTTCATGTCCCGTATTTTACCCCACTTTTGTCCACGAAGCCAGCCTAACGCTAAGATGCAAAATCCACCACCTTGACAGATGGGTCAGAGAATGTACACTTAAATCAGTATGGAAAATGTTTCGAAACCATTGTCTTCTGATACGCCAAAATCTATTTCTGAGAATCGAAGATTATCTCCCACTGCCATCGTCATATCGGTCGTCATCCTTCTAGTCATTTTCACAGGTGTTTATCTCCTTGTACGCCAAGTTTCCCCAACCGGAAATCTATCGGCCGTACCCACTCCAACCCCTACTCCCACAGCCTCTCCCCGAAAAGTTCCTCATGGCAAAATCGACTTCGCCATTAGTCAATCTGATAAAACAGTCCCTCAGTTAGGTAAAGGGAGTATCGACCCAATAGATGTCGCCCAAGGTGGAACCCAAACAGTTATTGTCGCAGTCAAAAACGCTCAGCCGGTTACAGGAGTTACTGCCATTCTAAAAACAGATCATCAAATTTCCTCTCCCGTTGCCCTATCCTTAATTTCGGGAACGGCTACCGATGGTCAATGGCAAGGTTCATGGACTGTAAACGATACGTATACCTATCTTTATCACCTCAAATTAGATGCCGCTTCTACCAACGGCACAGGATCTTTTGAGCTAACTTTACGATAAATGAAAAAATCTTTAACATTTCTAATTAGTTTCATTTTTATAGGATCAATGTTTTTTGCGCCCTTCTCCCAACAGGCAATGGCCGTTGACGGGACCGGTGGAACGATCACTCACTCCGGAGGTAACACTATCCATACATTTACCTCTACTGGAACATTTACTCCGAGTGTTGCCAGAACTGTTTCAGTTTATGCGGTTGCAGGTGGTGGTGGTGGTGGAGCTGCAGGTAGCACTGGATATGCAAGCGGCGGTGGTGGTGGAGGTGGTGTTGTCAATAGTGCTTCCGATTCTGTGACAGTCCAAGCTTATACAGTTACAGTAGGTGGCGGTGGAGCTGGAGGAGCATGGGATGCAGGAAATACTGATCATGGAGATAATGGTCAAAATGGTGGCAATAGCATCTTTAACGACATCACTGCTGTTGGTGGAGGTGGAGGCGGTGGAAACTACGTATCAAAAAATGGTTCAAATGGTGGTTCGGGTGGTGGAGGGGGTATGTACTCTCCCGGTACCGGAGGTACAGGAACCGCTGGGCAAGGGAATGCCGGTGGAGCCTCATCAGGAACTTCCGGCGGCGTAGGTGCTGGTGGGGGTGGAGGTGGTGCTGGTGGTGCTGGGGGTTCCGGAACAACCTCAACTGGAGGAGCTGCCGGAAATGGTGTAAATCCTGGAAGCGGAATCTTTTATGGTGGAGGTGGTGCTGGCGCAGGTTCAAGTACCAATGGCAGTGCTGGGTCTTCTGGTGGAACTGCTGCTTCAGCTGTCGGTGCAACCAATCGGGGTGCTGGCGGCGGAGGCTCGTATAAAGCACTCGGAAAAGCAGGTGGGTCGGGCATCGTTATTATTAGTTACCCCACAAATATCGCACCCAACGCACCGGCGATCAACGCACCGGGCAATGGTACTACCGGTCAATCACTTACGGCAGTTTTACAAACCACAACTACAGACCTCGACGCAGACTACATTAGATATAAAATTCAAATTGCTACAAACGCTGGTTTCACAACAGGTTTGCAAACCTTTGATGAGACCTCATCTCAAACGGGTTGGTCAGGTCAAAACACTCAATCAACCACTGCATATACTTCCGGAACCCAAGGTGTCTACACCATCCAATCGGCTCTTGCTCCAAACACACTCTACTATATTCGCTCCTATGCGATCGACCCGGCAGGAACAAATACTTGGAGTGCTGCCTCAACTGCCACTTCTTTTACGACCAATGCTGCTCCCAGCGCACCCACAGTAAATGCCCCCAGCAACGGCGCTACTGGCCAGCTTCTTTCTCCGGTAATAACGACTACCGCTACCGACCCTCAATCAGATTACATTAGATACAAAATACAGATCGCCACAGATAATGGTTTTACTCAGAATGTCCAAACCTTTGATGAAACATCATCCCAAACCGGTTGGTCCGGTCAAAACGCCAACGGAAACCTTGCCTATTCATCAGGGACTCAGGGTGTATATACTGTTCAAGCCCCACTCTCTCAAAATAAGCTTTACTATGTCCGCTCCTATGCTATCGACCCCGCTGGCTCCAATTCTTGGAGTTCTGCTTCCTCAACGATTTCTTTTACAACTGTTAGCAACCCACCCAACACTCCAACACTGGATTCACCGGCAAACAATGCTGTTCAAATTTTAAATTCACCTGTTTTTAAAACTACTGCTTCTGACCCCAATTCAGATTACGTCAGATACAAAATACAAATAGCTACAGACATAGGTATTACTCAAAATGTCCAAACTTTTGATGAAACATCATCCCAAACAGGATGGTCGGGACAAAACACCCAAGGCAACACTGCCTACACTTCAGGGTCACAAGCTACTTACACTCTTCAAACCACACTATCCGGCAACACTATTTATTACTGGCGCTCATACGCTATCGACCCGGGTGGAACCAATGCCTGGAGTTCAACTCAAACCGCCTACAAATTTACCACTCGAGCTTCCGATTGTTCGGCCATTCCTGGTACAGCCGGTGCTACAACATCAATTTCTTCAGCTTCCTGCGCCATCCCAGGATCCGGTATTGTAGGGTTAGACTCCGGAACTGGCACAACCAACACTGCTCAACTGCAAATAGGATCAGGCGGTAATCTCACAGTTATGTACGACCAAACTCTTGCCGTTGGTTCCATTTCTTTTTCCGGCGGCTCCATAGCCATCCTCTCCGGTGGAACCATTAAAGTTGGTGTTCCTTTGTATCTTACCGATAACGACGGCGATGGAGTCGGTGTCCCCACTACTACATATTTAACGCCCGCTATCGGCAGAGCTCGTCGATCGGCTGGCATAGACTGCAACGATTCCGATCCTACTAAATGGCAAAATATTAATGCTTATGTTGATGCCGATCACGATGGTCATGGCACAGGCAGTTCTTCCCCAATTTGTACCGGAGCCACTCTTCCGGTTGGTTATGCTGCAGACAGCACCGACTGTAACGACAATAGTGCCCTCGTCTTCTCCTCAACTACTTGTTATAAAGATATCGATAGCGATGGTTATACTTCAGGCACAGTCACCTGCACCAATAATTCCTCTTGTGCCAGCGCGACTTATGGTGCTGTTGGAACCGCCGCTCCAGTCTATCTTGCCGGAAAACTTCTTTCCACTGCAGGGTCAGGAACCGATTGCAACGACACCGGTGCCAATTCCAATAAAGTCCACGCTTCAAACACCTGTTACCTCGACTCAGATGGTGACACCTATGGTACCGGATCAGCATATGCATGTACCGACAACTCCACATGTGGCACTTCTACTTGGGCTAGTGGAGCAGATGGTACCGCTTCCACATCATTCACAGCCGGAAAACTGGTTACCAACAACACTGATTGCAATGATACTGGCACCAACTCATCTCACGTACACGCTGCCGCTACTTGTTACGTTGATGGAGATGATGATGGTTGGGGTTCAGCAACTTCCAAAACCTGTATGGATAATGCCACCTGTACCTCAGCTGCCTGGGGTAGTGGTGGTCAAGGAACTGCTGCCGTAAATACTAATTTTTCCGCTAATAATACCGACTGTTCTGACACCCACTATTCCCTAGCCAATGTTTGTCTTCCCACAAGATACGGCGACGGACACGACGGAGCGGTTACTATCTCAGGCTCCAAAAATATTGAGCTTGACGCCATCGAAGCAGGTAGAACAGTAGCCGACGGCGATGCCATTCAAGTTTCCGC
>CAISLM010000030.1 GCA_903886255.1 Candidatus Collierbacteria bacterium | reverse complement strand
TTGGGGAATGAGATATGAAAAAGATTTATATTGGATGAAGGAGATCGACAAATTACAACGAGATTTTGACAATTTTCATTTTGAAGTGGCCTTATCTAGACCGAGTGAAGATTGGCCGGGAATGAAAGGACACGTTGGAGACGTAATAGAGAAAATGAATTGTGATTGGATAAATACGAGCGCGTATTTATGCGGGAATATGGAAATGATTCTGGAAATGAAAAATGTTTTTATTAGTAAAGGCGTACCTGAGGAAAAAATTAATTACGAAAGGTTTGCGTGATAAACTGATGATAGAAATAAAGAGATGGGAGGTGAAAATATGAGAAATAAAGACAAGTTGGCTTTAGCGAAAGTGTTGATATACTTTTCGATTGTTTGCGTGATTTTAGCTTTTATAGGTGCACTGGGATCTGATCTTTGGCTGGCGAGCACACAATGGATGCTGGTGGGATTAACTGCTGCGATATGGGGAGTTTTTGTAATGATAGAGGCAGAGTTTAGAATGAAAAAATGATAACTGTGGAAGAGAAAATCAGAGAGGCATTAAAAAAAGTAATTGATCCGGAATTGGGTGTTTCTATCGTGGATTTAGGATTGGTTTACGATGTTCGTTATGAGAATGGAGAAGCTGAAGTGGAAATGACTTTGACTTCCCCGGGGTGTCCTTTGGCACCAATAATTGATAAAAAAATTAAAGAAGCTGTTTCCGATATTTCGGAAATAAAGAAATTGACGATTGAACTGGTTTGGGATCCGCCATGGAGTAGAGAACTAATGTCAGAGGAGCTGAAGGCGGAGTTCGGAGTTTGATATATTGAATATATGAATGTAATACTGGGTTCCGATCATGGAGGTTATTCTTTAAAGGAAACAATTAAATCATGGCTTTTGGCCGAGGACTATGAAGTTAGTGATGTTGGAGCTTCGTCCCTTGTACCTGATGATGACTATGTTGATTATGCAAAAGCGGCAGTAAAAAAGGCGATGGTGGCAGATAGGATAATCTTATTTTGTAGAAATGGATTTGGAATGAATATTACAGCCAATCGTTTTGCGGGTATAAGGTGTGGTGTTGCTTTTGATGAAGAGGCGGTAAGAAAAGGTAGGATTGATGACGATATTAACTGTTTATCAATCCCGGCTGAATACTTTGACGAAGAAAAAGTTAAGAAAATGATTAGAATATTTTTGACAGAAAATTTTTCCAGCGATGAACGATATACAAGGAGAGTTATGAAATTAGATAATATAAATTCATGAATATCATTGTTCCAACAGTTTTGGCTAAGGATATTACAAAATTTGAAAATGATTTGGCTAAAGTAGATAAGTTTGCAGGAAAAGTGCAAATGGATGTGATTGATGGAAAATTTATTCCGGTAGAAACGGTGATGCCAGAGGTGCTTTTGACGACTGAAACAACAACTGAGATTGAGGCTCATTTGATGGTAGAAGAACCAATTGAATGGATTGAAAGGTGTGTGGCGGCGGGAATGACAGGAGTTTATGGTCAAGTAGAGAGCATGACGAATAAAAACGATTTTATTGCTAAAGCTGAAGAGGCGGGACTCCGAACCGGTTTGGGATTCCAACTAGAGACTTCGTTGGTAGGACTTGAGGAGTGGGTCAGTTTAGTCGATTCAGTTTTGTTGATGAGCGTTCCTGTGGGGGCTCAGGGACAGGTTTTTGATAATCGAGTGGTTGATAGAATTAAAAAAGTTCGTGAACTGTCAAGTTCCGTGACAATAATGATCGATGGAGGTTTGGATGAAAAAAATATTAAAAAATGTATAGAAGCGGGTGGAGAAAAAATGGAGTTTGCAGTAGGTAGTGATATTTTAGAGGCGGATAACCCGGAGGAAGTTTATAGAAAATTAGAAAACGTAGAGTAACATGTAGATATGGCATTCAATAAAATAAAAGCAATTACGGTTTTTGGCTTTGCAGACTGTCAACCCGACAGCCCGCTATATCATGACGCTGTGGAGGTGACACGTCTACTGGCTGAGAATGGTTTAGAGATTGTTAATGGTGGCGGCCCAGGAGTAATGAGGGCAGCGACAGAAGGAGCACATGAGGGTGGTGGAACGGCAACAGTGGCAACGTTTTACCCAAAATTTATTGAAAACTTCGAAGGAAAAGATCGGCATAATAAGGCAGACAGAGAAGTGATCATGAATAATTATGTCGACCGAACGATGAAGCTGTTGGAACTTGGTAATGCCTACGTAATTTTTAATGGAGGAACGGGAACACTGTCTGAGTTTGGTATGGCATGGGGCCTGGCTTATCTCTATTTTGGTCATCACAAACCATTGATTTTGTATGGAGATTTTTGGTTTCCGATAGTGGAAGCTTTGGTAGCAAATATGCTAATTGGGAGTCGGCCCGGGGCTCTGCGGGTATATAGAATTGCAACAACCCCAGAGATGGTCCTGCAATATTTAAAAGAATTTGATGAGGATCAATCTGAACATTTTCGACCAATGGAACAAATTCCCGATGATGGCAGTGGTGAGAAGGCGTTTATTGACTGAGACTAAGGCCCACGATGGTTTAGAATGAATATATGGTGAGTTTGGTGGAAAAAGCCCGTGAAATTCGTGTAGAAATAATTAAAATGTTAGCCGAGGCCGGGTCGGGTCATACAGCCGGACCAATGGGAGCAGCCGATCTTTTTGCTGCCTTATATTTTGGAGGGCTAATTGATTTCAGAAAAGATGAACCATATTGGGAATCGCGGGATCGAGTTGTTTTGTCCTGTGGCCATTACGCACCTGTTTTATATGCGAGTTTGGCCTTGGCAGGATTCTTTCCAAAAGAAGAATTAAAAACGCTTCGTAAATTGGGGACAAGGCTTCAAGGGCATGTAGTGAGACAGATTGATTTTTCGGGGAGCAACTATAAACAGCTTCCTGGAGTTGAAAATACTGGCGGACCTTTGGGTCAGGGGTTAAGTATCGCGGTGGGTATGGCTTTGGCAGCGAAAATTGATAGGAAAAAATGGCAAGTTGTTTGCGTTGATAGCGATGCAGAACAACAAGAGGGACAAACTTGGGAGGCATACCAAACAGCTGCGAAATATAAATTGGGGAATCTAACATTT
>CAISLM010000029.1 GCA_903886255.1 Candidatus Collierbacteria bacterium | reverse complement strand
TCAGGCATTGTTTGGGATTGTACAAGGAAGTACTTTCCAAGATCTTCGTGAAGAAGCCACAAAATATATCGCTTCACTCCCGGTTGACGGAATTGCCATTGGTGGAGAAACAGTTGGCTACAATATGGAAAAAACTTTAGAATTGATGGGATGGATCAGAGAATTTCTTCCCAAAGATAAGCCCGTATATACGATGGGTCTAGGACGCGATCCCGGAAATATTGTTGACATAATCAAAGCCGGAGTCGATATGTTTGACTGCGTAGCCCCAACAAGAATGGCGAGAAATGGATCGCTATACTATGGAGAAATTCGGGGAAATGAATTTGAAAGTGAATATCCAAAAGGCAGACTAAATATTGATAACAATAAATTTACCAACGACCTTAATGTGATCATGGATGGATGTGATTGCTACACGTGCCGGAGTGGATACTCAAGAGGGTATCTAAGGCACTTGTACAAGGCCAAGGAACTATCCTATTACCGACTGGCGTCGATTCACAATGTTAGATTTATGGTGAGGTTGGCAGAACAAATGAGAGGTAGGATATTGTCACATTAATTACGTTATAATTTTGCTTAATGGGGACCTTACTAACAGTAGAAAATTTAGGTGTCGTTTTGGATAATCAAGTGATTGTTGAAGATGTCAGCTTTGATGTGGAGGAAAACGAGACTTTAGCAGTAATCGGCCCGAATGGTGCAGGTAAAACAACACTTTTTAGGGCAATTTTGGGACTGATTCCTTATACCGGAAAAGTCAATTGGAAAAAGGGGGTAAAAATCGGGTATGTTCCTCAAAAATTGTATATTGATCGCGATCTTCCCCTAACTGTTAGAGAATTTTTCGACCTAAGAGGAGTAGGTGTTACTTCTCGCGAGTTAAGTCATTTTTTATCTGTTGTAGGATTTGAAGGTAATGAAATTCTTGGGAAGAGAGTTGGTGTATTGTCCGGTGGCGAAATGCAGAGAGTACTCATTGCATGGGCGCTTTGTAATCACCCAAACGTATTGCTTTTCGACGAACCAACTTCCGGGGTAGATGTTTCGGCTGAGGTTTCTATTTATAGCTTACTGAATAAGCTTCATAACGATGAAAAATTTTCAATTATCTTAATCTCCCATGAGCTGCAAATCGTCGACAGGTATGCAACTAAGGTAATTTGTCTAAACAAGAACAAAGTTTGCTATGGCGCTCCGAGAGAGGTTTTAATCAACAAAAATCTTTCGGAATTATTCGGTGGAGATATTTCTCTCTATCACCATCATTAATATGGATATAAATACATTAATTTTGATTTTCGTTGGCTGCTTTGTAGGTGCTGCGGCAGGTTATTTAGGCTCTTTCATGGTTCTCAAAAGAATGTCGCTTGTAGGAGACGCGTTGTCACACGTGGCACTTCCGGGAATGGCCCTCGCCATTATGTTTCATATCTCACCAATGATTGGTGCTTTTGCAGCCCTTCTCATTGCCGTTATCGCGGTTTGGTATTTTGAATCTACCTCAACTATCTACCCAGAGGCACTGATCGGCGTGTTTTTTACATTCAGTTTGGCCATCGGCGTTTTGATCACACCACAACCTGATCTTTTAGAGGCCTTGTTTGGGAACATTCAAAATATTTCTCTATTGGAAGGTTTGTTGGCAATTGTTTTGTCATTGATTTTAATTTTTGTAACAAGAATTATTTCAAAAAAGATGGTTTTGGGATCAATTTCGAAAGAATTACTGGAATCATTGGGAGTGACTTACAAAAAAATTAATTTTGTTTACTTACTATTGGTAGGTTTGGTTGTTGCCCTCGGCGTTAGATTCGTAGGCACAATGCTTATGGGTGCCTTGGTGATTATTCCTGCCGCGAGTGCGAAAAATGTGAGTAAAAGTATGAATGCTTATTTCATCCTTTCAGCTATCTTTGGAATATTTTCAGCACTATTCGGTTCGTTAACAGGAATCTATTTAGGTCTTTCCATCGGTCCTTGTGTTGTTTTGGTTAGCGTGGTGATTTTTGTTCTCACGTACCTGGTAAAAGGTTCAGAGGCTAGAGTTTAAAGAATCATCATCGCATCTCCAAAGCTAAAAAATTTATATTTTCTTTTGATCGCTTCTTGATACGCTTTTCCTATTAGATTATCTTTAAAATTTGTAAAAACGATAGGGGAGTTTGGGAAACTTACGAGGGCAGTAACCAGCATTAATAGACTAGTACTGGGAAGGTGGAAGTTTGTGATTAATCCATTTACGAATTTGTATTTATATCCAGGTTGAATAAAAATATTAGTCTCCCCCACTCCCGGTTTTAGATTTCCTTCGTTATCCGATTGAGTTTCGAGAACTCTGCAAGTGGTTGTACCAACGGCGATAATTTTTTTACCATCCATTTTGGCCGTATTGAGCCGATCTGATGTTTCATTTGTAATTGAAAATGATTCCTTGTGTAGAGTTTTTGAGGAGATTTGTTCCTCTGTTACCGGCTTGAACGTTCCAAGACCAACATGGAGGGTAACTTTTTCAATCTGAACCCCTTTATTTTTGAGGTTTTGTAAAAGTTCACTTGTAAAATGTAAACCGGCGGTTGGAGCGGCTGCGCTCCCCTTTTTGTTGGCATAGACAGTCTGATATTTTATGCGTAGGTCATTTTCGTCGGATTTGGAGTGGATATATGGAGGAAGTGGGGTTTTTCCGAGTTGGTCAATTTTTTCGATAAGGTCAGTTCCTTTTTTATTAAAACTAATATTGATTTCACCTTCGTTAATCGTCTTTATCTCACCTGAAAAATCAGGAGAGAAGGATACTTTCGTTCCGGGATGAAATTTTCCCTTTCCAATCGCATCATATGAATCAATCGATGTTTGTTTGAGTAACAATATCTCAACTCGTCCACCGGAATCTTTTGTCCCAAAAAGCCTGGCGGGAAATACTTTGGTGTCGTTTAAGACTAATACTGTTTTTTTGTCTAGGATTTCCGTTAAATCGGAAAAAACACGATTGATGATTTTTCCGGAATTTTTGTTGACAACCAAAAGATGGCACCTATCTCTAGGCTCGATTGGCTCCTGACCGATTAATTCTTCAGGGAGTTCATAGTAAAAATCAGATAAATTCACACAGATATTTTACTCCGAATGATCAGTTTTCCACTTCGAAACAGTTTCTACTGATGATCTACGATAAGCACAGTACTCACAAGATGGATCTTGAGCCGGGATATCGTTGCTTACAAGTGTCTTACGAATGTTTAAAAGTGTTTTTTCGACCCAAGACGCATCACCTTTGTGACCAAGGATCGACATTTCGAACTCGAGTTTGCCATCAAACTTAGGCAAATTCTTCATGGCATTGGCGAAAACAAAATATCCAGTATCAGAGACCGGGAAACTTAATTTTCGGAATATCCATTGGTAAACTTCCATCTGCCTTTTGTAGGCTTGTTTGTATTCATCTTCCAACGAAATTTGTTTTGTGGTGCTAGTGGATTTGTAATCGACAATAATAAGTTCTCCTTTTTTGTTTACCCAAATATCGTCAACTAAGCCGTTTACCAGAATATTCGATTTTTCATCTACGGCCATTGCCCCTTCAAAAGCCTTAACTTCTCCACGCCATCTGGGTAGATCTTTATGTTGAAAAGGAAGAGCGTCGATATCGTATTTTTTCATCAGTTCATGAGATTCTCCTTTTTTCCTCAAGAGATCGAATTCGTTTTTGAGAAGTGAATCGACGGCTGAATTTAAAGTATATGGTGGTGTAGAAGGCCGGGAAATTCCAAGGCGAACATCCATGTAAAAACATCGTGGGCACATGGTAAATAATTCGATTTTAG
>CAISLM010000028.1 GCA_903886255.1 Candidatus Collierbacteria bacterium | reverse complement strand
TCAGTAGTGGAATACTAATTCCCATCATTTTGCCTTTAGTAATGCATTAACCTTATCCATAACAAACTCTGCTCCAACTTGTTCTCCGTTTACATAAATGGTCGGAGTTCCCGACAGCTGTAAACTGTTACCCAAATTAACATCTTCTTGAACTGCTGCCGCCACCTCTGGAGATTTCAATTTACTCCTAAACATTGTTTCATCCAAACCCAAACTCTTAGCGTACCCCACCAATGTGGTCTCAATATTAGGGTCGACCGACCATTCGCCTTGTTTACTAAAAAGCAAATCAACCATCTCCCAACCCTTTCCCATTTCTCTTGCCGCCTCAACTGCCTGAGCAGAAATTAATCCATATTTATGAACACTTAATGGAAAATATCTCAAAATAACCTTCACTCCTGGCGTCGTATTTAGACCTTTTGTTTGTTCATGTGCCACCTGGCAAGCCGGACATTCCATGTCGGAAAAATTCACCACAGTTACTTTTGTTTCTCCGTTTTCGGCCACTAGCTTTGCCCCATTAACCAATTGATTTTGATCTGCCATCAAGCCCGTAGACGAAGTTCCCATTCTCGACAATCCAAAAATTACTACCACTAGCAGAATCACACTCCCCATTATTACTTTTAGGATCAATTTCCAGTCGTTTGTCATTTAATTAAATACCTTTAATAATCCCCGGTAGGCGAGTGTAGCACACTTCATTCTACCCGCATTTATTTCACCACCCAACATTTCCACCACTCCGGCCTCTCCGAATTTATTCAGATCGTCTTTGTCCATTCCTGTCACTTTTTCTGATAGCATCGACGCCCCGGCCGTTGAAATTGCACAACCAATACCTTGCCACTTCATATCCTTTATTTTCCCGTCAACCATTTTTACATAAATCTTTATTAAGTCACCACAAGATGAATTTGCCTCATCTATTATTTTATCTGCTCCGGCAAGTTCCCCCATATTCCTTGGATTTTTATAGTGATCGATAATTATTTCTTTGTAGTCGCTCATATTAGGCAAATACTTTTGGCACTTCTCGAATTTTCTCAACTAAATAATCCACCTCTTCTTTTGTATTGTAAAGATAAAATGTTGCTCGCACCATTGCGCTCACCCCAAAGCTGGTCACCAGCGGAGCGGCGCAATGTTGACCGGACCTCACCGCAATTCCGAAATTATCTAATATTTGAGCCGTATCGTGGGCATGGGTTCCATTCACATTAAAGGCAATTGCTCCTCCTCTGGTTTCGGAATCGGGTCCATACAAAGTTACAATTTTTTCCTTTTCTAATTTCGACATTCTTTCCAAAGCATATTCCAAAATCTCTTTTTCATAATTATGAATATTTTCCATCCCGATAGTCTGTAAATAATCTACCGCCGCTCCGAGGCCAACAATACCGGCAATATCAGGTGTTCCCGCTTCAAACTTTGATGGTAATTCTGCCCAGGTCGCTCCCGTCAATTTCACTTCCCCAATCATGTCCCCACCATACAAAAAAGGTTTCATTTTATTCAATACTTCTTTCCTTCCCCAAAGCACCCCCACACCGGTTGGACCAAGCATTTTGTGACCGGAAAAAGCTAAAAAATCAATATTCATCTTGACTACGTCCACTTTCATATGCGGCACCATCTGCGCTCCATCAACCAATATTAAAGCTCCGGGAGATTTTTTTCTTATCATTTTTACAATTGATTCGACAGGTGTCACCGTTCCCAGCACATTTGACTGACCGGTAAGCGCCACCATTTTAACTTTTGAGTCAAGTAATTCTTTTAAACCTCCCAAAACAACTTTTAATCCATTCTCTTGAATGATCTCCGGTTTCTTCTGGTCTATCAACATACCGGTTTCATCAACATCAACTACCCGAAGTTCCGCTCCCTTTCTTCTACATAATTCCTGCCAGGGAATCATATTTGAGTGATGCTCCAGTTTCGTAATCACAATCGCGTCGCCGGCTTCAACATTTTCCTCACCCCATGAATAGGCGACTAGATTAATACTTTCACTCGTGTTTCTCGTAAAAACAATCTCTTCACTCTTGCCTCCAACAAACTGGGCCACTTTTCGCCTCGCTTCATCTACTAAGTGTGTTGATTCAATCGACATCTGATAAACACCCCGATGAATATTGGCATTCGTTTCCCGGTAATATTTATTCATTGTCTCAATCACCGATTCCGGTTTTTGGCTGGTCGCTCCGGAATCTAAGTAAACTAGAGTTTTACCATTAACTTTTCGTCTTAGGATAGGGAAGTCTTCTCTGATTTTATTTACGTCAAACATATTGTCTATTTTAATTCAAAAATCCTTTGATAATAATATTTTTTGCTTCTTTCTCGTTAATACCTCGTGAAGCCAGATAAAACATTTGTTCCTCATCAACTTTCCCCACCGCTGCCGAATGACTCGCCTTCACCTGATTTGCTTCAATTTCGAGCTCCGGCTCGGCTGTGGCTCCGGACTGTTTATCCAAAAGTAATATTTTCATAGATAAAAAACTATCCGTATTTTGTGCTTTTTTTTCTATCTTAACCAAGCCTTTCACTTTTACTCTGGCTCCATTTTCCGCCACTCCTTTTACCATTACTCTTCCAAATGTGTTAGGCGCACTGTGGGTCATAACTAAATTTATTTCATAGTCTCCAGTCTCCCTAGCATTTATTATCCCCAACCACTCCAACTTTTCTCCCACTTTATTCAACTGAAGTTTTATCTCGTGCTTTCCTGGTTTATTGATCATTATTTTTTCCATATGTTTTTATCCCACCGAACCCTCCATCTCTAACCCTACCAAACGATTCATTTCCACCGCATATTCCATCGGCACTTCTTTCAATACCGGTTCCAAGAACCCATTAACTACCATCGCTTCTGCTTCATGTTCAGGCAAGCCCCTGCTCATCAAGTACAGTAATTGCTCCTCGCTTACCCGGCTCACTACCGCTTCGTGTTCCAGTATTACATCTTCCTCAAATATTTTATTGATCGGGTATGTATCGCTTCGACTTAGCTCATCCAAAATTAGTGCGTCACAAACCACTTTTGATCGGGCACCGACAGCTCCCTTATTCATTTGCACCATACCTCGATAAGTTGCCCGCCCGCCATTTTTACTAATCGATTTACTTATTATTTGTGAGGTTGTGTTTGGCGCTAGATGAATCATCTTGGCCCCGGTATCTTGATGTTGGCCTTTTCCCGCCCAAGCAATAGATAGCATTTCTCCCTTTGCTCCTTCACCTGCCAAAATGCATGATGGGTATTTCATTGTCAGAGCCGACCCCAAATTTCCGTCCACCCATCTCATTTCACCTTTTTCTTCTACCCAAGCTCTTTTTGTCACCAAGTTATAGACATTCTTATACCAATTTTGTACTGTCGTATACTGCACTCTGGCTTTCTTCTTTACAATCACTTCAACGACAGCCGCATGAAGTGAGGCTGAAGAAAACGCCGGAGCCGAACATCCCTCAATATAGTGAACCTTTGCCCCTTCTTCAGCAATGATCAAAGTTCTTTCAAACTGTCCCGCACTTTCACTGTTAATTCTAAAATATGCCTGAAGGGGAAGCTCAACATCCACACCTGCCGGTACATACACAAACGATCCTCCGCTCCACACCGCCGTATTCAAAGCCGCCAATTTATTGTCTCCCATCGGCACAATTGTTCCAAAATATTTTTTGACAATCTCCGGATAAAGTTTCAAGGCTTCATCCATCGATAAGAAAAGTACTCCTTTTGCCGATAAGGTTTTTTTGATTGAACCATAAACTACTTCCGAATCATACTGACCCTTAACTCCGGCCAGCATTTCTTTTTCGGCTTGTGGCACTCCAATCTTTTCAAATGTTTCCTTCACCGCCTTTGGCACATCATTCCACGATTTCTTTTCGGTATCTGCAGGTTTCAAATAATAGTAAATATCTTCAAAATGAATGGGCTCCATGTCTCCGCCCCATTTTGGAATTGGTTTTGACAAATACACTTTGTATGCCTCCAGTCGTCGGAGAAGCATCCATTCCGGTTCCCCTTTCATTGCCGAAATCTCACGAATTAGTTTTTCATCCAAACCCCTTTTCCCTTTGTATGCATATGCGATATCATCCACTTTTCCCAATTTATAAGAATCATTAAAATCTTTTAAATTTGCCTCTGGTTTCACGGGACTTTTCGCGTATCGCATTATTCTTCTTGTTTATAGCCCGTTTTTTCTAATCTCTCCACAATTTCCTTTCCGCCCACTTCCACAATTACTCCATCTTTCATCACCGCCACACTGTCGGGGGATAGATAATTCAAAATTCTCTGATAATGTGTAATTACCAAAACACTCATTTTGTTTTCCTTAACCATCTCAGCTACGTTCTTGGCTATAGTTGCCAAGGCGTCAATGTCCAATCCGCTATCTACCTCGTCCAATATCAATAGTTTTGGTTTCAGCACTCTCATCTGCAATATCTCCATTTTCTTTTTCTCACCCCCGCTAAAACCTTCATTTAATCCTCGATTCAATAATTCTGACTCCAAATGCAATTTTTCCGCTTCCATTTCCACTGTTTTTTTAAGTTCCAAGGCTGAAACAATAATCTCTCTATTTTTTATTCGTAACGCCGAAAGAAGCATTTCCCTTACTGTCACCCCGGGAATAGCTGCCGGATATTGAAAGGCCAAATAAATTCCTTTATTGGCTCTTTCATCAGGAGTCATAGAGAGCAAGTCCTCACCCTCAAAATCAATTTTCCCCCCAACAACTTTATAATTAGGATTACCGATAATAGTAGATGCCAAACTCGACTTTCCTGATCCGTTTGGTCCCATCAAAGCCACCACTTCGCCATTCTTAATTGATAGGTCAACTCCTTTAAGAATTTCCTTATCCTCTATGTTTACCTTCAAATTATTTATTTTTAACATTTTTTTGTTTTGTCATTGCGAAGCACGGAGTGCTGTGACAATCCAGATAATTATTTTGCCAAGTCTTCTAGCGTATATTTTTCCAGCAATTTATTAATATCCCCGGTTAATTTGTCCATAAAGCTTAGCTGGCTGCATTTACACCCCACAGGGCAACCTTCACACGTTACCGGTTCCACCTCCCCTTCTATGGCCTCCAACGCTTCCTTAACTTGGATTTCTTTTGGTTCGTAGTTAAGCCCATATCCGCCACCACGCCCCTCCCGACTGTTCAATATCCCCGCCTCAACCAAAGAGGCCCCGATTTTGCTCATAAAGGCTCTGGGCATGCCTAGGTCCTCCAATTCTTTCAAATTTACACGCCCTTTTCGGCCTCGTAAAGCCAAAACTGAAAGCATTGATAGGCCATAATCGGCTCTTTTGGTAAGCGTAAACATATACTTGGACCATTATACTCCAAGTATCCTTTATTGGTCAATCCCGACTCTTACCCAAGCAATTCCGTCTGAAGTCACCACTACCCTACCATCGTCATAACGAATTTGTCTATCTTTTATTTCTTTACTGTCATACTGTATCACCGCAACCAAGTTTTGTTCTTTTATCCCCTTCGACTCTAGATATCCCTCCACTGCAAAACGAAGCCTCAAATCCAGGCCCATTTCCGGATCATCTTCAAATGAATCATGAAATTGCTCTAACATTGTTAATCGTGCAGGATCATCTTTACCCTCCCGAACCCCTCACTCTGACTAACCCAGGCATTTTCATCGTTATCAAACTCAGCCATTACTTCAGAAAAAGTCGTTTCGCCGTTATCCGCCAGTTCATCTCTGCTTATGAAACTGTTGGTAGTAGCGCTCCCATCCGAATGTACTCCTTCAATGATGTAGGTATATCCCATCCCTTTTCCATCCGATACTAAAGCCTTCGCTGTGTCACTCACAGGTTCCAGCACCAAGTCAAAACCAATTGGTCTAAACTCTGCATCCAAAGATACCTTTTTCAAAACTAGTTTATCCTCAGCTTTTAAACCATCTCGGCGTCGAATCTCCAACTCAATCACTTCTCGATACAAAACTCTTTCTTTACCTTCCATGGTTTCGTTCAAGATAACAACATCGGCTTGATCATATAAATCCTTAAGCATTTCCTTTACTGCCTCTGCCCCATCTACAATTTGTTCCATAAGTATATTTATATAATATTTATTAACATTTCCACGTCAGCTGATTTACAAAAATATTTTTTCAATCAACGAACTTTTCGCCGGATCCATTGTTCTACTTCTATTTAAATAGATACCAACATCGCTTACTTCAAAATCCCCGAACTGGTACTCCCTCATCTCCCACAATTTATCAAAAAATGCCTCTCCTGGAGATTTTATAAATCTCAAGAAATGTACCCACGCCAGTTGCTCAAACTCAGATGAGTACTCTGTCTCGTCATTTTTATTTTCTCCCAGACTTTCTCGAATCTTTTTTCTCAAATTAGCCAGATCAAATCTCGGTTCGGCAATTATCGATATTCCCATATTATTATTTCCCAAACATCCCATATCAAAAACAAACTTTTTACTAGCCATGTTTTCCGTAATTACTTTGTTTATTTTTTCTATATCCATATTTTTATCAATGTTTCCCAGTAAGGTTAGGTGCAATCTCTCAAAAGGATAAACAAACAAACCATCTTCTACTTTAGAAAAATCATAAGTCAGTTTGTCATACGACCTTCTCCATGCCGGCACGTTCAAACCGATATTTAAAGTTATATTTTCCTCGAGGTCATCATTCAACAATTTTATCGAGGCAGGAGACAATAACCTCAGTTGATCTTCAACAAATTCTTTTTCGTTTACATTCATAGATTCAATATAGATAACTCACCCGCTCAAAACAATCCCATTTGTAAGTCAATTTTCTTTGGCGCCTCCGATTTCGGATAAGAAAAATCGACTTCAATTTCGCGCGGTTCATTCCAATGATCCTTAAACTTCAACGTTTTGTTTTTCATACCATAGTCATAAACCCCCTTGGTTACTTCCACATCCATTTCACAATATTTTTTAAGATTTGCTAGACTCTCGGCGTCTCCTTTAGCCCACCACATTACTGCGTCCGCACCTCCGGCTATCTTCCCCATTCCCAAACATTCTTTGGCCACTGAATCAAGTTTTATCCTGTGTCCAAATACATCTTTAATTATTTTCATCACATCAAAATGATTCAATTTGGTAAAGTCGCCTTTATACACACCATTCATTGCCGGTACATCAAAACCCAAACTGTTATATCCAATTATTCTGTCTGCTTCTTCAAACCAGCTCCACATATCATCAAAGTTCGCTTCCCAAAAACTTTTCATTTCTCCACTTATCTCTTTTAAGTCCCGATCCACCTCTCGTCTATATGCTGAAACAATTGAAATCCCCAGGTCCTCCGGCCTCCTTGCATTAATATCATCAAAAAATTTCTTGGTTTCAATATCAAAAATAACCTCAACTCTTTTCCCGTCATCTGTCATGAAGGATATTTAATCACCATCGTTCCATTTTTGCATTCTTTTCTTCCCAAATCTCCCCAAGAAATACACACCAAGCCCTATTCCAATTGCCGGAATATAGTATTCCCAAACACCTGAACTCGGAAGTGTCGTCTCTGCTGGTAATGCTGCAGGAGTTGCCATTGACCCTGAAACTGTCGCGTTAAATCTCAAATTAAAGGAAATATTTTGTGTTCCTGATGAAATCACAATTGGGTTATCACCCTGATTCAAAGCAGCGGGTGTAAATTGCCAAACCCCACTAGAGCTGGCCGTCGTGTAGTTCAGCAACGCATTTAAATATACCCCGATTTGCGCACTGGGCGACGCAGTCCCTATTAAAGTCGGTATACCTCCAAAATAATTTATTAAACTGTAATTGGTTCCTATTGTTGATTGTGATCCTACTCCGGTAAGCGTTAGATCGAATGCAAAAACATTTTTTACAAAAAGGAAGAGAGCCAAAATTCCCCAAATACTTAATAAACGTTTTTTCATATTAAACTTCAATCTCATCATGTAACATCGGCAGATCTACCTTTACCCCAGGGAATTCTTGCCTGACCTTCTCTGCCAATACAAGTCTCGGCAATTCTTCACCATGAACAAGAATCACGTGCGACAGCCCTTCCATTTTCCCCAACCAAGTCAAAATTTGCCTCTGATCTGCATGGGAGCTCATAGATTTAATCTCTTTTACTTTCGCCTTGATTGTGATTTCGTTTCCCCAGATATTAATCTTCTCCGCACCATCCTCAATTGTTCTGCCCAGTGTCCCCTCTGCTTGATATCCCACAAAGATAAGTTGTGTTTTAGGGTCACCTAAGAAAGAAATCGCGTGATGAATTACTCTACCTCCACTCATCATTCCACTTCCTGCAACGATTATTTTTGTACCAATCATATTTTTTATTTGTCTGCTTTTCTCTATGGTGTCGCAAAGAACCAGACTTGGAAAATCAAACGGGTCATCGGTTTTAGCTTGATTACGCAATTTTCTATTATATAAATTCGGAAATTCTCTAAAGACATCCGTTGCTTTTATCGCCATTGGGCTATCCAAAAATACTGGAGTTTCTACAGCCATCTTGCCTTGTTTCTTTAGCTGATCAAAAATATACAAAATTTCCTGAGATCTCTGCAGTGAAAACGAGGGAATTATCACTGTTCCCTTTTCGGCCTCGGCTTCAGCAATTATTTTTGTCAATTCCTCAACTTCATCCCTTGGCTCGTGTATTTCATCACCATAAGTTGATTCAACTACGGCGACATCAGCTTTTTTGACCCAATGTGTTGGATCCAACAACGGCTCAGGTGTATTCCCCAGATCTCCGCTAAAGGAAATTCTTTCCCCGGAACTTTTCTCTTCAACCAGAACTGTCGCCGATCCCAAGATGTGCCCCGCATCAGAAAATGTCAGCTCAAATTCACCCACCATAAAAGGCTTGTCATATTCCACTACTTCCACCTGCTTGAGAATTTTTTCAACGTCTTCATCTGTATAGAGAACTGCCTTAGATTCTTCTTCCTTGGCCAGTTTTGCAGAATCGTAAAGTACCAGTTCAACTAATGCCTTTGTGGCCTCAGTCATAAAGATGGGACCCCTGAATCCGTATCGAATCAGCAGGGGAAGTCTTCCACAATGATCCAAATGAGCATGAGTCAAAACCACAGCCGTTAGTAAATCGAAATCAATATCAGGTTTAATCATATTCAACCCAACGTCTTCGCCCTTACCTTGGAACATTCCATAATCAACCATCAAACCAGTCTTTTCTCCGGTAAGAAAATAACACGATCCGGTAACCATAGATGCCGCCCCCAAAAACTTTATTTTCACTAATCCAGTTTATCATCTCCCCAAGCTTCCCTAGAATGAAAGCATTAAATTTCGAAGTGTTTATCCAATTTGAAAAATATCGCGCAAAGCCAAATTGCCTGGCTTCTTTGTATTCAAAGAAAATTTGGCTGATAGAAAGGTTGTGTTTCGCGCAGGCGAAACAGCATACCGCTTTTTCAAATGGATAAACACGACAGAAATATATAAATACTTTCTTCCACCACTTTGCTAAAATGATCTCATGACTTGCCCTCACTGCAGCTACTCCCTTTCCTTCATCGCCATTGAAACTACCGACGGCCAACCTCAAAACATTGATGAATGTTTAAATTGTGGTGGTCATTTTCTTCCTCCTTATGTAGCGAATTTCCTATCCATAGAAACAGCCAAAAATGTTGATTCTGTTATTCCCAAATCCAAAACTGTTCCTGCCACACACCCGATTTGTCCCAAATGTGGCCAAACGATGTCCAGCATCAAAGATGATTCCGTACCAGGAACTGTTACAGTTTTTACTTGCCCCAATAATCATGGTGATTTCTTTCCTAAAAACCAGCTCCTAAATTTCAAAAAAGCCCAACTGGCCAAAATTTATTATCATAAAATTTGGGGTATTCCTCTTAAATCCGCTTTTGCAGTCATTATTCCTTTATTAATAGTATTTACCGCAGTCGCCGCTCTACCGACAGTCATTAAACAATTCGGCACTTCACAAGAATCTCGGGTAACCGCAAGCGACATCCTCACTCAGCCCCTTATCACCCCAATTTCCAACACCCAAGTTCTCATCTCTTTTTCTACCAAAAGCCCTGCCACCACCCAAATTAGATTTACGGAGGGTCTCAATAAAACTCTTATCGTTTCCCAAATACCTCAAGTTAATCACTTGGTCAGTGTCGATGGTCTCACTTCGGGCACACTATATAAATACGTCATAGTCCTCACAATCAATGGCAATACCACTACCACTCCAGAGTATACCTTCGCCACTCCCTAAACCACGAAAAAGCCGCCCTCCTGGACGGCTTCAAAAATCAATTCTCATAGCTTGTATTTACAATACATGTCGGCAACCTGTTTCCAACCAAAACCTGCCGGAGCCTGAAGGACAATCTTCACTGTCAGCTTATTGACCGTAACACAGTTGTCTCCCTCACCGGGCCCCCAATACCAAGTCTGCTCACCAACTGTTCCGTCGCTTCTCTGAATCTCTGCGACATATCCGGCCTGGTATTCTGGGTACTTGTGCCCATCAGGAAGATCGCCATTTGTGACCCTTGGGTCATCAAAATGTTGGACAATTACAGTCTTTTGTACAATATCGGCAGGTTTTGCACCACAGGCAGACATTAACAACCCAGCGATGAAGAGCCCTACGATTACGATCAGTTTTTTACCCATACTCCTCCTTTGGAGCGTTTTGTTAGATGTTTTAGGTTTAATTTAAAGTCCAACTACAGCCTCGATCATACCATACTTAGCCTCATTTGTCAAGTTATGGGATATATCCCAGCCTCAGCCAAACTCGCTATAATAGATCAATGTACAAATCTCTTGTACTTATCCTTATTTCCGCCCTGCTAAATAGCTCAGGCTTTCTTTTTGGCAAATTAGCCGCTCCAGCCCGAACCAATAACGCGGTAACGGAGCTTACCCAGCCACAAATTTCTCCTCAATATCTATCTGAAAGTATCGTTTTTCATGGCTCGTCAGCCTCAGCCAAACTCGCGCTTACCTTTGATGCTGATATGACTCCCGGAATGGCGGCCCAAATGGCCAACCCAAACATTACCTGGTACAACGCCAAGCTCGTAGATGTCCTCCACCAAACCCAAACGCCGGCTACCCTTTTCCTCACCGGCATGTGGATCGAAACCCATCCGGATATCGCCAAAACCTTATCAAATGACCCTCTTTTTGAATTAGGCAACCACTCCTACTCTCACCCCTCGTTTTCCCGGCCCTGTTTCGGCCTCAAACCTATTTCCGAAAACGAAAAACCTGCTCAAATAACCAAAACCCAAGTTCTTCTCAAGAGTCTCACCGGTAAAGACAATCTGTATTTCCGCTTTCCCGGAGGTTGTTACACCAAAAATGACCTGGCCCTAGTTAAATCCTTTGGGCTTCTTCCAATTCAATGGAATTCGGAAGGACCGGATAGTTTTAATACCGATACCAACAAAATTATAGCTAACTTAAAACGTTACACTCACAATGGCACGATTATAGTTCTTCATCTGGATGGTGAAAAAAATTCACCCAAAACCGCCGAAGTCGTTTCTGCCTACATTCCCTGGGCCCGTTCTCAAGGATACGAATTTGTTAAGCTCAGCGACCTTTTGAAATAGCCATCCGTATTACAATGAATCTGTGATAGAAAAAAATGAGTTAGTCTACCATCGTTTCAGTGGATTAAAAATCCTTGCCCATCAATTTACAAATCCACTTCTTTATATATTACTGACCACCACCACAATTTCCTTTTTTCTCGGCGAACGTACAAATTCCTTGATTATCTTAGCCATGGTCTTCATGTCTCTTGGGCTTGGATTTGGAAATGAATATGCCGCCGAAAAAACTATCTATGATCTACTAAAAAAGATTTCCCTCACTGCAATTGTAATTAGAAATGGTAAAAAAATTGAAATCCCGGTCAGGGAAATCGTTGTCGGTGATTTGGTCCTTCTATCTGTTGGTTCAATAGTTCCGGCAGACGTTAAGCTCATCGAAAGCAAAAGCATTGAAACGAATGAGGCTGTTCTTTCTGGGGAATCAATGCCCATAGAAAAAACTTTTGGCGACTCTGCTTTTATGGGAACGATAATTGTTTCCGGAAGTGGCTCCGGGAAAGTTATTGCCATCGGCTCTCATACGAAATTTGGTCAGATAAGCGCTGATCTTTCATCAACTCGCCCACAAACAGAATTTCAAAAAGGAATCACTCATTTTTCGGCTCTCATTGTTAAGGTAATTATTGTTTTATGCATCATTATTTTTGTCGTCAACTTCTTACTTGGTCACCCGCCGATTGACTCATTACTTTTTTCTCTGGCCATTGCTATCAGTTTAACTCCGGAACTTTTTCCCATTATTGTTACAGTTAGTCTAGGGAGAGGATCCCGTCGCCTTGCAAAAAAACAATTGGTTTCCAAGCAACTCGTCGCCATAGAAGATCTAGGCAATATGGACATTCTTTGTACCGACAAAACCGGAACTTTAACTGAAGGACGGATTTCTCTTAATCAGTTCTTTGATCAAGATAACCACCCCCACGAGCATATCCTTGAGCTAGGTTTACTTTGTAATGGCTCCGGTGCACATGACAAACTTACCCTAAACAATATCGATACTGCTATTTGGGACTACGCCAAAAAAATAAAATTTAGCTTCAGCAAAGGTTACAAAAAAATCATTACCTCCCCTTTTGATTTCGAGCTTCAGGCCATGTTCTCCGTCATTAATAAATCGAATCGGTTTTTTTATCTCCTCAAAGGTTCCCCCGAAAAGGTCGTCTCCCTCTGTAGATTAAATAAAGTAGCCAAAGGCAAAATTCTCGATCACTTTCACCTCTTGAGCTCCCAAGGTATCCGGGTTATTGCAGTGGCTGAAAAACCGATCGCCTCTAAAAAAGAATATTCATTCGCAGATGCCGATGGGTTAACCTTCGTTGGCTTCTTATCATTCTCCGATACTCCAAAAACAAATATCGCTCACGACCTTGACCTTCTTGAGAAATTGGACGTTTCGATCAAGGTCGTGACCGGTGACAATGAAATGGTTACCAGACACATTTGTGAAAGGGTTGGACTTCCCGCTCGCAATGTTCTCCTTGGCCCAGATATCGAAAAAATGTCTGACGAAAAACTCAAACGTCTAGTGTCAAAGACAGACTTCTTTGCCAGAATCACACCCGACCAAAAAGTTCGTATCATAAAAGCCTTCCAATCTTCAGACCACACTGTGGGCTTCTTAGGTGATGGCATAAATGATGCGCCGGCCCTCCATGCAGCCGATGTTGGTTTGTCGGTCAATACCGCGGTTGATGTTGCCAAAGACGCCGCCAGTATTGTTCTCTTAAACAAGGATCTTTCTGTTATAACCAATGGAATTATGGAAGGAAGGAAAATATTTTCCAACATAATTAAATATGTTTTGATGGGTACTAGTTCGGATTTCGGAAACGCAATATCTGCCGCAGCCGCTTCATTTTTCCTTCCTTTCCTACCAATGACTGCATCCCAAATTCTTCTAACTGATTTACTTTATGATGTATCCCAGCTTTCTATACCCTCAGACAACACCGATCCAGAAGATTTAGTCCGTCCCGAAAAATGGAACCTCGGCATGATAAAGCGTTATATGTATTTATTCGGACCTGCCTCTGCTATTTTTGATTTTGCCACCTTCGCCATGATGATCTTTTTCTTTCACGCTAAGGAACCATTATTCCAAACTGGTTGGTTCGTAGAATCTTTAATCACAGAGATTCTTGTCATTTTTATCATTCGTACCAGAAGAATACCATTTTTCAAGAGCAAGCCTAGTTGGGTGCTCACTACTTCTTGTTTGTCTGTCGTCTTAATTGGCATTGCCATAGTATTTAGTCCCCTTGGCCACTATTTTGGATTTGTCTCTCTCCCTCCTCTATATTTCCTCTTCTTGATTGGCCTTGTGCTTATATACCTTACAATAGTTGAGTCACTCAAACGCTTTTCTCGGGCAACTATCCACATCAAGGCGCTGTCAAAACCATAACAAATAACGTGAACAAAAAAAGAAACTTTTCCCCTTACGAGCTTAATCAACTTCAAAAGTGGACAAAGAATATCGATATAAATTCAATTGGAGAAACTCCCGTTGAATATATTACCGGACATATTGAGTTTTGTGGTCTCGATTTTTTGGTAACTGAAGATACCCTGATTCCCAGAATTGAGTCGGAGCAAATTGTAAACGACGGATTTCGCTTTATCGAAGAGCTTGGGATTAGCCATCCGGTCATCGCCGATATAGGCACGGGCACCGGCTGTCTTGGCATTTCTCTGGCCGTCAAACTTTCCAAAAGCCAAATTCCTTATTCTATTTTTCTCTCCGACATCTCTCCTCTCGCTTTAAAAGTTGCTGATCTAAATTCACAAAGACTTCTTCATTCCCAAGAAAATATCTTTTTCCTGGAATCAAATCTTTTAGAAAGTTTCCCCAAAATAAAATTCGATTTGATTCTGGCCAACCTTCCCTATATCCCCACCCAAAACATTTTCACCCTAGATTCATCAGTCAAAGACTTCGAGCCCATAACAGCCCTTGATGGTGGTCTCAAAGGCAATCTATACATCAACGCCCTGCTTTCCAAGCTTCCTCAATTCCTGAACAAAAAAGGAGTCGCTATTTTTGAGATAGACGATACTCATTCTTTAGAAAGCTTCTCTATTCCCCAAACTTTGTCTTCAACCATAGAAAACGACTGCTTCAACAAACCTCGCTTTCTAGTCTGTTCTTATTTGTAATAGCTCTTCACCTGGAAAAGTAGATACATCGAAATTCCTGTTCCGATGATAAGTGACCCAAGTGAAAAGGTGACGAGGTAATAAAGAGCCATCACCAAAGAAGAATAAAACAACAATCTCCAAGCGGACATTGATCGAGAAAACAATCCTGGAATAGCTATCGCCATCAACACCATTGATGCAATCGAGATCCACCAGGTCAAACTATATCCATATGAATATCCATATCCCCAGCCAGACATCATCATCCCTCTGAGACCAAGGGCAGCCAGTAGTGTTGGCAAACTGAAAACTACACCGATTAAGACTAGCCAAGGCGTCAGTTTTACGATAACTTCTTTCGCCTTTGGTGGAAGTGAGGGAAGCTTCTTAACGAAAAAACCTTCTAAACTTGTTTCCAGATTATTTGTAACTCCTCCGTCAGTTTTTTGTTTTGGCATAATTTATTCTACACATATTTTGAGCATTTAGTCCAGTTCACTTTAAAAATCCAGTAATATTTGTTACACTTACTGTAATGTTTAAAACTTTGATTATTAGTACGCTAGTAATTGTTCTTAGTGTTTTTATCATCAAAAACACCGACACTACTATTCATTTCCAAACTCAGGAGAACTTCGACCCCTCTGACACCAGAGCGGTCTTTCTGAATTCCCCCTTAACTGTTCCCGGTAGCTTGGCCGAGCTTCCCAAGCCGGAAAGAGTTCTGGGGGCAACCGACTCAAATAAAAAAATTTATGTCGACTTAACTAAACAAATGCTCTACGCTTACGAAGGAGACAAGCTTGTTTACACTTTCCTTGTTTCCACTGGGAGGTGGGCTCCAACACCCACGGGCACTTTCTCCATCGCCAACAAATTCAGATTCACTAAGATGAGTGGTGGCTCAGTCGCCCTCCACACTTATTATTATCTTCCGAACGTTCCCTTTGTTATGTTCTTCGGCAACAGCCAAATTCCTGCCTCCAGGGGTTTCTCACTCCATGGTACTTATTGGCACAATAATTTCGGGCATCCTATGTCCCACGGCTGCGTCAAC
>CAISLM010000027.1 GCA_903886255.1 Candidatus Collierbacteria bacterium | reverse complement strand
CCATCAGAAACAGTCAGTAGAACTCTTACCAATGTGGCCTTGGCAACTCAGCAGGGGAAAAACACTTTGTATATTTTGGCTGAGGATAACAACATGAACACCACGACAGGCCACGGAAATAGAAGTTACCAAGCTTATGCCGCAGCCGATTTCTTTGCCAAGACAGTAGCTCCTTCAGCGCCGACAAATTTATCGCTGAATGATGCCTCGGACCGCGATGCGTCTTTGTGGAGACTGTCTCTCACTTGGAAAACGGCAACCGATGGTGGGGAGGTGGCCAAGTATCAAATTTATCGTTCGATTGACAACGTGGCCTTTACGAAACTTGGCGAGACAACTTCCACGGCATATACTGATGCCGATTTGGCGCAATCGCAGAAATATTTTTACAAAGTTTTGGCCATGGACAATGCCGGTTCGCCTTCACTTTTCTCAACGACTGTTTATCGATCGCCGGAAGGTAAATACACAACACCACCAACCATCGGCGGTGTGCCGGTAGTGACCCCCGGATCGTCAACGGCGATTGTGCGCTGGAGCACGGGAAGAATTGCTTATGGCACAGTGGAGTTTGGAAAAACGGATAGTTATGGATCGGGGTCGACGGAAACGGTGATGACTAAAGATCACGCCGTAAAAATTACCGGTCTGGCGCCGGGAATGACATATCACTTTAGGACCCAGTCTTTGGATGACTCGGCCATGACGGACTACGACAGAACGGCGGCTTATTCGGGGGATTACACATTCGCGACATTAAACTCGGCGGCGATTTCTAACGTAACTGTCGAAGAAGTGACTTTAAATACAGCAGTGATTTCTTGGATGACATCGAGTTTGTCGACATCAACTGTGGAATATGGTGAGACAACCGACTATGGTATGACCGAGGATGTATCGACATCGGCTTCGGAAAGTTCACACATCGCCAGACTGACTAATTTGAAACATTCAACCGATTATAATTTCCGCGTTCGCGGCATTACTTCCGATGGCGATGATATTTTCTCGGAAAATTATATTCTTTCGACTTTGAAGTTCCCGAAAGTTACGGCGGTAGTCTTAAATACCGATCAAGGAGCGGGTGGAGCATCGGTAGTGCTGGCTTGGGCGACAAATGTGCCGACAACCGGCGAAGTGGAGTATCAAGCCTTAAAACCGGAAGGAAATATTAGCTTGCCGTCTTTACAAAATATGTCCCAGACCAGCTTGGCCAGCGTGTCGGCGGCTCCGGTTGGGAAAGCCCTGATTGCCTATTCCGGAGAAATGCTCGACAAACATTTGATGAGAATGGATAACCTGCAGGACGGCATGATTTATGTCTTTACGATTCGTGGAAGAGATTCTTATGGTAATCAGGCAATTTCCGATCCGATTCGTTATGTGACGGGTCTCGATACCCGACCCCCGGTGATTTCCAATATCGTCATTGAAACCCCGATGCTCGCCAGTGGGGCCGATGTAAAAGCTCAGGCAATAATTTCCTGGGAAACCGATGAACCGGCGATCGGCCAGATTCTTTGGGGAACAGGAACGGGGTCGGAATATGGAAACAAGAGTGAAACTGATGCGATGCCGACGACGAAACACACAATTGTGTTGCGTGACCTTCAGCCAACCACTAGCTACCACTTAAAGATTGAGTCGACAGATGCTTCAGGAAACGTAGCGAGCTCTCAGGACTCAGTGGTGGTGACGCCGACTTCACAACAAGCAGCCCTCGATATCGTTTTGAAGAACTTAGAAGATGTGTTTGGCTTCCTAAAACTATGATTAAATTATTGAGCACAAAATGAATATAAAAGAATATTTGACTGGATTGCCGCGTCGCTTTGCTCCTCGCAATGACGATGGGCGGGGATTGCTTCGTCGATTACACCTCGCAATGACGGGGGTGAGGGAGAGAATTGCTGTTTGGTGGTTAGGAGGAAAGAAAGGGACAATTTCGCAAAAGAGAGTTTTCTATCTGGCTTACCGATCTCTGGTTAGCCGAAAATCGAGAGCAATGATTACTATATCGGCAATTGCACTGGGAACAGCGGCGATTGTTTTCTTGGTTTCGTTTGCCTATGGCTTACAAGATATTGTGACAAAAAGAATTGTCCAGCCGAAATCGATGAGTATGATCGATGTGGTATCGGGAACAACAAATTTGCAATTGTCGCAGGCAACTGTCGATGAAATTGCCAAGATCCCTAACGTGGCCGGAATATCAAGAGCAGTGTCCGTAGCCGGAGTAGTGGGCCTAAACAATTCCAGAATGGATACAGTAGTGGTGGCGGTTGACGGAAATTATTTTGATTACGCCAACCCGGTTGTTGATACAGGAAAGTGGATGAGCAAAGATGCCTTAAAGGAGTCGACATATAACGATGGTCAGTCTTTGGCCGGTTTAATGGGCAAAGTCGCCGGCGCAAGTACAGATGACATGCTTACCGACGTCACGATCGGACAAAAAATTGACGGAAAAATTGTTAGTTTTAGGATTGATGATGATGTTTATGTGCCGTTGCGGAAAGCTCCCAAAACAAATGCGGAAATATTAGGATTTGTAAAGGGATCGGTGATGAATATGTATGATGGTGGGCTGGTCTGGGGCAGCCAATATGACAGCGTTGATGCTTCAGGCAAAGCCTTTTTGGACCAAACCGGCAGCTGGTTTGGAAAATGGATTTCAACTGAGGTGCCAATCTACCAACAAACATCGCCGGGATTTTATGAACCATTGACAGACTCACAAGGTCAGCAAACCATCGCTAAAGGTTTCATGGGTTTGTCCGGAGCAAAAATACTGACCTCGATTGAAAAAGAAGTCACAGAAAAATTGATTACCGAGACAAAAGCTGTGGGTCAAGTGTTGGGAGATTCGACAACATCGGCAAATGTGGCGCTAACTTTTAATGGTGGATCGTCGACGGCTTCGGCCGAGTTAATGCAGACAATTGAAAAAAATAAACAAGTAACTGCGACAGCTTCGAGCGGCTTGGCGGTGCTGGAAATTAAAAAAACTGACGGACATGAAGCTTTAGTATCAACGGCGTTTGTTAAGGCACTTAACCTGAGCAAGGACGATATTATCGGAAAAAGTTTGACTTTGGAATATATCATCACCGGCTCGGTATTGCCGCTCGGGCTATCGGGACGGGTGATGACAAAACCGGTCGATTATAAAATCGTGGGAGTGTTTTTGGAAGACACAAAGCCGGTTTTGATTACGCCTTTGGCAGATCTCATCTCTATTGGAGTGAGCCGATACAACACAGTAAAGGTGCTGGCTAACAAGCCGGAAAATCTGACAACAGTGCGCGAGAAGATACAACTAATGGGTTTTACAACGAGTTCAATAGTGGACACTTTGGCGCAAGTGCAAAAATTGTTTACGATTTTACGTTTTGTTTTGGGTGCCTTTGGCGTGATCGCTTTAGTAGTGGCTTTATTCGGCATGTTTAATACCCTGACTATTTCACTAATGGAAAGAACTCGTGAACTAGGTGTGATGAAGACCTTGGGAACGACGGATAGAGACGTATTCCGTTTGTTTATGGCCGAGTCTCTCATTATTGGGGCCGTGGGAGGTGCCATTGGAATATTGATCGGCGTTATCGGAGGACAAATAATTAACGTAGTCAATGCCCTGATGCGGGGTGGTTTTTCCAATTCCATGTTTAAGACGCCATTTGGCTTTATGGTCGGTGTATTTGCGTTGGCACTGCTTGTGGGTACAGCTACCGGCTTTTATCCATCAAAAAGAGCCATTAAGATTAATCCTTTGGACGCACTACGATATGAATAAAAAAAACACCCAACCTCTGGCTTCGAGCATTCTGAATATTACGGAAGTGGAGAATAGATTGCCGCCAAAAAACGAAAGATCACATCACGCCATTGTGCAATTACGGGGCATAAAAAAGGAATTTAAACTTGGTATTGCCGATGTAGAAGTTTTGAAAGGAATTGACCTGACGCTTTATGCGGGGGAGTTTGTGATTATTTATGGTCCATCCGGATGCGGCAAAAGTACCCTATTGCATACGATGCTGGGTTTAGAGAAGCCGGATAGCGGCGATGTGTTCCTGCGGAGCGAAAATTTATATGACATGGACGCTACCGAGAGAACCAATTTCCGACGGGAGAAAATCGGCATGGTTTTCCAGCAGCCAAACTGGATAAAATCTTTGTCCGTCTGGGAAAATGTAGCTTATCCTTTGTATTTAAATGGCATCAATGATAAAAATGCCAAACAGAGAGCAATGGAAGTGTTGGAGGAATTGGAAATGACCGAATATATTAATCAAAAGCCGATGTCTTTGTCCGGAGGCCAACAGCAAAGAGTGGCCTTGGCCAGAGCTTTGTCAGTTGACCCGTGGGTGATTATGGCCGATGAGCCAACGGGAAACTTGGATACAAAATCGAGTGCGGATCTAATTGAGATTTTGGCCAGATTAAACCGGGAAAGAAGTAGGACAGTGATCATGGTAACTCACGAAATTAATTTTCTGCCGGTGGCAACTCGAAGAGTGGGGATGACTGATGGTGAAGTAGTGATGGACGAACATGACTAAATACATCCTCCTTGAGCGGATCGAGTACAAAAAAAGCCCCGATGGTTCGGGGCTTTGAATATTAATTTACCAGCAACAGGCCGTCTTCATTAAAATGGGTAGCATCGGGTTGACAATTGTTAATCGCGTTAAGCAGCAGGGCGACAAAGGCGTTGGAAATTTCGATCTCACCGGAGTCAGTTTTGTTGATCAGATGCGATTGAAAAAGCAGATTGATGTCAATTCCAAGGGCCGGAGCGTCGAGTTCTTTTAAGACAAAGGATTTTCCGGTATCTATAATCCAGCCATTGGTTCGACCATAAACAGCGGCGCAAAATACAGAGTTGAGGAATTTGTTATACGGGCTGTTTACAGTAACTTCGGTGAGAATGTGAAGGTTGGAGTGGGGAATTGGGTTTTTGGTTTCGCTCAACGACATGTAAAACATATTGATGTACGATCCCAAATGGGGAATCATGTTTTGGAGCGGCTTGCGGTATATCCTGACAATTTTCTGAGTCGTGTTGGTGATGTGACCATATTGGTCACAGAAGGAAATAGATTGACCAATCCAGGGCTGTTTGACAGCCTGCTTTGATCGTCCGCCATGACAAAGATAGCTGCCGGCTGAGGCTTGGTACTTTGATCCGAAATATCCACAGGTCGTCAAAAATGGGGTGTAGACGAAGAAGCCTTTAGGATCAACCGAAAGATAAATGGGTATTCCGGCATCAGTGATGATCTGAGGGGGTTGTTTGAAGTGTTCCAAACCCTGATCGTAAATCCGTTCCAAGAAAGTACTAGGCATGTTTGCTCCTTTGAGAGTAATTTAAGGTCCTTAGTGACCTATATAATATCATAAATTAGGCATGGAGTCAAAGTTTGGCCATAAAAAAGCCCCTTCGTCAGGGGCTGGAAAAGTGTTATTTGGGGTTGGCGAAGATGATTGGAAAGTGAATGTCGAGGGGGTGATTCCAATCGCCGGGCTGATGGAGAACAGTCAGGGGAAGTAAGCTACCCTTGCCGTCGAAGATCTGCCTGTTTCGTTCGACATCCTGATTTTCATCTTCCATTTTTTTATTTTTGTGCACGACACAAGTCGTGACTAATACGGTTTGGTTGGGGAGGATGATGGCCGTAGGAGAGAACTTCTGGACTCTTGCTAGGTATTGATGCCCGTTGTGGGTAAATTCAATGTTAACTAGCTCATTTTTTTTCAAAGTAGCCTCCGTAAAGTTTTGGTAAGCGTGATTATAGCATCGGAGCCTTGGGCTTGGCAGGGCGGCGGGCTTCTTGCTCTTTGATGCTTTGGCAAATAGGACAGTAAATTGGAGCAGGTTTGCCTTCTCTAGCATCACGATTCTGCTCGAATTCCGAGTAGACAAAGGAATTTTGGCAGTTTTGGCAGATAATGATTTTGTCGGGCATTAGTTATTTTGAATTTATATTTGTGGACCTGAGGGGAATCGAACCCCTTACCTCTTCAATGCGAATGAAGCGCTCTACCAGGTGAGCTACAGGCCCAGTGAGTCTATTTTAGCAATAAAAACCCAGCCTGGTGGCTGGGTTTGGTTGAGAAAATTATGGTTTGGGCATCACTTGGTCACTTGCCGACAAGTAGACGCGGACAATAATCAAATCGTTATTGCCCTCTAAAAAGAGATTGGGCTGTAGAAGCTCTTCCTCTGAATAACACCGAGCCCCCCCCACGTAGCTATTCTCGTCTTGGGGAGACGTGTTGAGCCAGTTCTTTGTGAATATGAACTGGATTTCAGGACTCGGATGTTCCGGAGTGTATTCCTCGGTAATGGTTTGTACTTTCGACCGAGGAAGTGAGGTGGAGATTTGAACTCCAGGGCGAGGAGTCCAGGAGAAGACATAATTCGCAGTCGAACTTACATTGGCCATGAATTCGCTCCCCAAAAGCCATGTCCCGGCTTTGATCTGGCCGTCAAGGCCATTTTCGAGGCTGACTGCCTTGAATGATTGACGGCCGAGAATGCCGACATTAGCAAGTTGCACTTGCCGGTCGTTGATTTGCACCGAGCTTTTGTAGCACCCGCTTGCGGGTGCTTTGGTGTCGGTGGCCGATGGTGCACTACCACAGGCAGAAAGGAGCAATATAACGATCAGGGTAACCAATAATTTTGTTTTCAAAGCAGCCTCCTTGAGGGGTTGGTGGATAGGTTATTAGCCCTATAATATCATACTTAATGACAAAATGTCAATAAAAACCCGCCTATTAGAGCGGGTTTGATTAAATTAGTGCGTGACAACATCGGCGGATTCCCAGTTGGAAAGCAAACCAGGCACGCTTTTCAGGTTTTGGGTTTCCCACTTGAGCCTGTTATCAGGATTACAGCCAGGGGCGAATTTATATATAGTTCCGACAGCTCCGGTGAAAGCGATTGATGTGGATCCATCCGAAGAGTATTCGGTCCAGCTGGGGACACCTACCCATTGAGCCAGAACGCCGGTGACGTTGGGGAACGATAATTCGAGGACATAGGTTCCCGGATAGCTTAGAGAGAAATCGGTAGGAGTTTTAAAGTCCTTCTGAAATTCGGGAACACAATCTCCAGGAAGCGGCCTGATGGTGTAGCCCAGGGTAACTTTATCCCCGTTTTTGAAGCTGCATTCGGCACGGATACCGGTGTCATTGACCACGGGGAAAGTTTGTTCAATGGGTTGGCGAGTTTGTTCGTCTAGAAGGACACAGCCGGCGATTTCGGTCAGCGATTTGACGCTTGTGTTAATGGTGACTGTTTCGCCGACCAGCGGATTCGCAGGCATAGTGGAAAGCTGAGCCGAGATGATTAGACCATCTTTCATGACAAACATTTCTGTCTGAGTGTCCTGGTCGCAGGTGTTGCTCACAACCTCGGATAAGCCCACGGAAATACCCACGTGACCGCAACCATAAGCGACGGCGGCTACCGAGGCACCAACTTTGACGTTGATGGCGGTGGTGTGGACTACGAACGGGGTGGGCTGGGCGGTGGGAGCGGCCAGCAGCTGTTTGACGATCGGGGTTTGAGCCGGAGTGGTGGAACAGGCGGCCAGAACGAATAGAACGGGAAGAGCCAAGATTAGGAATTTACGCATATTACCTCCATAAAATTAAAGTCCGTGGGATTTTGAAGATTGGGCATATTATACCTATAGTATGAGATATATGCAATCTCAGTGGAGATAGGCTGGAAACTAGCTTTGGGTTGATTTATAATCAAGTTTGATAAAGTTTAACTTTATTCAGTTCGGGCCTGTAGTTCACCGGTAGAATATATCCATGGCATGGATGAGAAGAGGGTTCAATTCCCTCCAGGTCCACAGTTTACAAAAATCTCTCCTTTACGGGGAGATTTTTTGTAAATTACGGGTTGGGAATGAACCTGCCGGAGGTGCGACGGCACCGAGGCGCGGTCTGAGGCGATTCAGCAGGATCGACCGAAGACTTCAATTCCCTCCAGGTCCACAAAGAAAATACCGCCCAAGTGGCGGTATTTTGGGTTTAAGGCTTGTTTATTTGGTGGCGGCGGATTGGGTGGCGGTTGGTGTAGGCGTGGGGGCGAGCTTCTGCAGAGCCTTTATTTCTTCTTGAATCGTAGTGATATTTGGTCCTTTAGGATCGGTATATTGCAGACCGGCCTGGGCATACTGGAGAGCTCGGGAGTAGTCCTTTTCGGCCTTATAGATGCTGGAAAGGTTGAAGTAGGGAATGTCCCAGTTTTGTTTCAGTTCGTTGGCCTTATTGATGAACTTAATTGCCTGTTGGGCGTCGCCGAGGTTATAGAAAAGCGTGCCTAACTGAAGGTAAATGGTAGGGTCGGTGGGATCAACAGCGGTGGCTTGGAGGGCGTGAGATACGGCCAGGTCGGAAGAACCTTGGGCATAGGGAATTAGGCTGCGGTAAACATTGAAGAGGTTTTCCCAAACAGTTACATTGGCCGGATCGAGCTGGGCGGAAAGTTTGCCGGCATCGATGGCCCGCTGAGCGAAGTCGGATCCGGATGCTTTATCGGTATCGGTGGGTTTATCCTTGGTTAAGTAGGCATTGGCAATGGTAAGGTAGATGGTGGAAAGCTTTTGGGGGTAATAAGGATTGTAGTTATCGAGGGTGGCGGCTTCCTGATATTTCATAAAAGAGCTGTAAGGGTCGACTTGGGAGAGATCGTCGGCTTGTTTGAAGGCGACGGAGGCGAGATACATCTTGCCGGCGAAGAACCAATAGGTTGCCAGTAAACCAACGGAGAGGACAAAGACCAACCAGGGTAAAAAGGCGGTGGAAACTGTAGTTCTGGATGTATCGGTGAGATCGTGGTAGACCGAAGAAGCGGAGGTATCGGCCGAAAGACTGTAAGTAACATCTTTAATTACTTTTTGATTTTCGATTTTTCCCAGAATGGTTAAGCTAATGAGAAGCACTATTCCTAAAACTAGTGAGACGATGCCGATAGGAATAACGATAAAAGAAATGATAAAGACAGCTAGGGCGGCGACGATGAAGTTGAGAGTGTTTTTGTCCTCAAAATGAGATTTATTTTTAAAGGAGACGATTAAAGGTCTTAAAAAAGAAAGTAGAAAAGCTAATGAGCCGATGACGCCGGTGGTGGTGATCAGAGTAAAAAGGAAGTTGCTGGACTCCGAGAAGCGGATGCTCCAAAGTGTGTTGTCTTGGTTTAAATATGCAGGGCGAAGACGAGTGAAGGCAGAGAAATAAGTTTCCGGGCCGGTGCCGAGCAGAGCAGTTGGCAGAGATTTGAAAGTGTCGACGGCGATGGACCAGCCGGCAGCCGCGGGAAGAATGGAAACGACAGGGGTGCCATTTTGAGGAAGGATAAGGCTGATATTAATAATGGTGGCAACAATCATGAGAAGAACTGAGGCGAAAAGGAGGGATTTGGTAATCCAATTTTTTATGCCTGTCGTAAAGATTGTGGTGGCAATAAGGATGGGAATGGTAAATGAAAGGGCGGGAAGGACACTGCCACTGGGGTTGAAAAATCTGTCGGTGATAAGGGCAGAAGAAAAGATTTTTCCAACAATACCAAAGTAGTGAAGAACTGTAAAGAGGCTGAGAAGGACAGCGGAAAGAATTAGACCATAAATTCCGGACAAAACAGTGAAGCGATTTTTTTGGGACGAGGTAACAGTAATAAAAATAATGGCCAGAAAGAAAAAGAGAGAAGTTTGGCCAAAAAGACTGATGTGCTGAGTTGGGCTAAGCCAAACCGAAGAGACGATATTGGCAACGACAAGAATAATTAGAGGCAAAAGGGCGGGTGATGAAGTGAAATGGAGCTTGCCCCGGGTAAGGTTTCTGATGCACCAGGCAACGAGTGAGATAGAACCAAGAATAGCGACAAAGAAATATTTGTTGAAAGAAAAATAATCAATGGTGTTTGTGAGAAAAAATAGAGGCGTGACCAAACCTAAGATCAAAGGTACGACTCGGAGGATTTGAGTGGAGATTTTATCTAGAGCTTGACGCATATGGTCATTTTAGGGATTGACTATATGGTAGTCAATATATCGAATGGTGTCAGATGCGCCCTCAACGCTAATGGTGAACTGGCCGGTTTTTTTGGAACCAAGAGAATAGATGGCCTTGTCGCCGGGGCGGGGCGAAAGATAGATTTGCGAATCGGCGGTGACTTCGGAATCTTTGACGATTCTTTCGGTGGTGCCGGCGTCGATGGTGGCGACTTTGTCAACCATGTTACTGTCGGCATTGGGAGTTACATTTGAGCTGGCGGCTGTGGTGGCACTGTTGTCGGAGGCGATGATGGGCCGGTTGTCGGGAGCTGTTGTTGGAGTTACCGAAGGAATGATGGCTGTTGGTGTTGGAGACGGCTGTTCACTAAGAACTCCTTGGGGTAGAGGGGAGATTAAAGTTCCGGTGGGTTGGGAAGAATAATAGCCGAGAATAATGAGAGTGGTAGGAATAAAGAATAGAGCCGAAGCAGTGACCACAATAGCCATAGCCATCGTGGAATGGTTTTTTGGCTGGATGGCATTAGAAAATTCGATAATCACTATTAATAGTATATTCCAAAAAATAATATTTTTTTGATAAAAAAACACCACCCGGAGGGGTGGTGTGTGAATATTTATGGAGCGGGGGTGGGGACGGGAGCAGGGGTAGCGACCGGGACGTAGTCCGGGGTGGGGTTCAAGAAGGGCAGCCACGAGTCGCCGGACCACTTATCGATCTTCATCTGCTCGGTCTGGATCTGCAAGAACT
>CAISLM010000026.1 GCA_903886255.1 Candidatus Collierbacteria bacterium | reverse complement strand
CCAGATTCGGGAAGGCCGGATGGGTTCAGCCATGGCCGCTCTCGGAGCATATGCCAAGACAAGCAATTCCTTTGTCTTGCTCATGACTGCTCTTCAGGTATATCTTCTGACTGCTTCATCTGTCTTGAAAACCCAGATGGGGGAGTCGTCGAGCGCCTTGAGCCGCCAGGTTCTTGGTCAGCTATATAGCGACAAGGTTAATCCTTTGAGACTGTCCGTGGGAAAGTTTGTTTCGGATGTCTCCCGAGTCAAGACGGGCGAATCCCGCCGTCAAGATGGCCGGTCGGAGATAATTGAAGGCTCCGCCGTTCCGGACACCTTGCCAGCAGGCTAAATTTCGTTTTTGTGCCGGTTGTAGAAATACAGCCGGCTTTTTTTATGCAAAAAAAGCCCCGACCGAAGTCGGGGCTAGGAACTAGCGCATAAGGAAACCGATTCCAACTGTGAGAAGACACAAGACACTCACAATGAGAACGGCAATAAGAAAGAACTTGGATCTTAAACATCCACCGGATGGAATTCGAGGGGCTCGGACTCTCATTTTATTTGCTCTCATTCAGAAGCTTCTCGGCTTCGGCAATGCTGGGTTTGGGAGAGCTAATGCAAGTGCTGTCCGCAAACTTGGTAGGATAATCCTGAGAAATAAGAGGTTGACCATCCATATCCATCCACCCATATATCGTGAGAGGGGCGGAGGGCATTACCAGACGGACACTCTCGATGCCGGCATAGCCGTATTTTTCGGCCATTGGCGCAAAGATAGCCATGATGGTGTCGTAAATGTGTTTGTCGCCGGTCTGGGTAAAGCTGGCATTGAAGTCTTTATACATTGCCTGAAGATTGGCGTCGGAGCTATTGGGGGCAATGGTTTCATACTTCACCAGTTTTTCAACCATATTGGCGACTTCGACATGAGCGTCGTCAATCAGACTTTTCCCGGTAATGATAGTGCGGGGAATTTGCCAGAGATCGTAACCCGGGATGGGTTTGCCGACGTTGAAAAGGTACTCATTTCCCCGTAAAAGGGTGGGTCCATCGATACCAAAACGGCTGATCGTAATAACGAGAATGCCGTTGTACTTGGTTTCGATGGTCGGAGCGCCTGCATTGTCGTTGCCGGTCACGGGTGCAGCGAGTGAACCCTTTTCCATCGTAAAGACGATGTCAGACAGGCTTACGCCCATCTGCCATTTGCCTTCGATGAGCTTGGCGGCACCAATGTCCGAACCCGGGAGTCCCCAGTTAAAAATCTTGAGCTTCCTGCAGTATTGGGAGACAGCGATTGTTTGGAAGCTGGACGCATAGAGATTGTCCGTGGCCAGGAGCTTTTGCTTACCCTGGAGAGCAGCATTCATAGCCTGCACTTCCGGTTCCGTGAGGAACGCACGCGGGGTAGGCATAATTGTGGCTACGAGATTATCGATATCTCCGGCGCCAAAGGTCGGCGTATATTGGGCTATCTTGGTAGCGTCGAGCGTCGGGTAGGGACCAGGATTTAAGGGACTGGAGCCACCGGATCCGAATTTGTCGGAGACAATGATGGAGCCGGCAAAGATGCCGGCTCCAAGTAAAACTAACAGACCTAACCATAAGAGGATTTTTCCAAACCATGGGGGCATAAATTACTCCTTTAGGGTACCCGTAAATCAAAGATATTAGTGTTGAGACTGGCCTTAACGGCTGAAGAAATTTGATCTTGTGTTAAAAGCGGATTTTTGGATCCGGAATATACCTTGGCAGCATATTTATCAATCATTGCCGAGTCGGTGAATAGTCCATACCAAGAAGTTCTGGCGGCAACCGGGATGTTATAGCATTTACCGATGTTGACCGGCAAGATATTAAAGTGGTTGGTACCATCCAGATTTGGTGTGACGGAGAAGCCAATGTCTTCACAACTGTTGGCCGGTTGAGCCAACAGAGAAGTGTTTGGCGAGGTTGTGGTCGAAGTGTTTGCGTTATCAATCTTGTGGATCCAATTGGTGTACCCGGAACCGATAACATTCCACCGGGAGTACGTATAATATCCGCCGCCTCCGATTCCGGCTACCAGTAAGACAATTAAGAGGATAGTCGTGATGGTTCTTATTGTTTTGTCGGTGTCGATTTTTCGAAGCTGCGCATCATTGACTGCTTTCATCCGACCGGCTTCTTTATAATTGGAAAGAATTGCCGGGCCGGCAATTCCTTCAAGGTTTACAGGTTTCATAAAACTCCTTTCGTTACTTGTAGCTGTTGTAGATTGCAAGAACGGCGTCGGCGTAAGTGTAAATGCTCAAGCCTTTCCGCTCGAAATCATATCTGCTGGGGCCGTATTTCATTAACGCTTCTCGAGGATCAGTTTGGACACCTAGGTCGATCAGCATCTTAGTGCCGTATCCGATATTTGTATCCGGATCACTGAGCTCTGCAATACTGGGACGCTTGGCGAACATACTTCCATATTTGGTGGCTGATAAACCATCGTTGGGCATGACTTGCATCAGCCCGACGGCGCCATCAACAGAAAGTATGGCCGGGTCTCCGCGCGGATCTTCAATCATCATATCTGCAGCGATTAAGCGGGGATCTATATTTCTTACGGCTGCCCATTTTTCAATGAGCGAGCACCATTTGCGGATGCTCTGGGGATATTGAGCCGGAAGTGTACAGGTACTGGTATCTACCTGAATCGGGGCAGAGCTGTCAATTTCCCATCCGGTTGCGGATGAAACGTCGGCTGTGCGGGGCAAAGCCACCGGTTGATTTGCTTTGGCGCGGTTTACACCAATGTAGACAGCAACGGCGGCGATGGCGATGACGGAAATCAGCCAGGTATTCTTGCGAAACTCGGCCGAATAAATTGTTCCGGCAAGCCAAAGCGTTAGAAACAAGGCTAGGCCGATAACAATGGGCGTTTTGTACGGAGTGAGATTGCTAGCCAGGGAACCAAAAAAGTCTGAGCCAGACGGAGCCACCGAAGTGGCAGTGTCAATCGAGAATTCGGTTGAGGCGTCGTAACTTATGCTTGTCTGATCCTGGTTTGCAGGAGTGATACCACTTCCGCTGCCTTCGACACGAGCAGGATGAATATACCAATAACCATGCTGGTTTACGACCATGGTGCCATCAGCAAAATCGAAGATGTTTTGATCGTATCCCAAGATGACGTGGTTGTGCGGGGGAACTTTACCTTTTGAGGTAAGGGTACAAGAATCTGTAAATCCTGTACAACTGGGTTTACCGACGATGTCGTTTGGTCCAATGACTTGGCCGACTTTGAAGGTGGCGACGTAGGCTGCAGTAAGGTGACCCCAGTAGACCATCCAACCTTTGCATGGACCAGTACCATTAATTTCAACGGCATTTCCACCACCAGCACCATCTTTTCCGGCATAGGAAACAATACCGCCGTTCTTAAACGGAATGGTGGTTTCGACTAAGTAATCAACACCTGGCCATTGGTCAGTGGTCCAGCGATGCAAACCTAAGTAGGTATTGTCCCAACTTAGATTATGACGTTGTGGATTTCCAACCCCAATTGGTATTTGAATGATGTTGTCGAGAACGGGGGTGCGGTTATAAGCCATGGGCTGAAAGTCGCAGTTTGTGTACTGACCGACGCCGGCTTTGGCAGTTTGGTTAGGATATAAAAATAACAGTAAAAGGAGCAAGGAAATTCCTGTGCTCCAAAAGATAAATGTCCTATTAGAGACTCTCCGGAACATGAATTCTCCTTTTGAAATCAGAATTTCAAAGAACTTGGAACTGCCGTATTCTAACTTATAGGAGCAGATTAATCAATTTATGGGGTTTGAAACAAGTATGTTTCAAATACAAAAAATCCTCCTTGCGGAGGACTTTTGTTTATAAATAATTAATATTTATATATTGCTGAAGTGGAGCTTGACGCTCGGGGTGTGGGTGCAGGAGATGAAAGCGGACTTGATCTTGGTAACACCAATGCTTCTGATAGATTCATTAATGTTGTCGACCAAATCTTCACTTTTCTGGGTAATAGGGCCGAAGTTGAGGTGGATGATGGGGAACTTGGCTTCGGTCTTGTAGGGAAGAGTGCCACCGGAAGCGAGCTGTTTGGCTCTTTCCTCGGGATGCTCTGTGACTGTCCCAGACTTGGGATTAGGCATGAGACCTTTAGGACCAAGGACCTTGGCGAAGCGAGCGATTTTGGGCATGTCTGCGGGCGTACAGAGCAACATGTCGAAGTCTAGGTGGCCGGCAGTGATCTTGGCAGCAATCTCGTCGGAGAAGATGGCAATCTTGACCTGCTTGCCTGTAGAGTGAGGGAGCTTGAGCTCACCACGGAGTCCGGTTTCGCGGGTGTTGAGGTGGAGTTCGACGGTTTTGAGCTTGGTAGCTTTGGCTAGGTTACTCAAAATTTCGACTGCGTCTTTGACGCTATAAAGCTCAAGGTGTTTGACCAATTTGGTCATAGCCTTGTATTTATTGGAGCGTTTGCGAGGGGCGATCACCTTTTTGGCTTTTTCTTCGACGATCATTTCACCTTCGGCTTTGAATTCCTCTTTGGCTTCAGCAGCGGGAAGCTTGACGGAGTCGGTGTTGTAGATGGCTCTTATGGAGTTGACGTCTTCTTCTTTGATACCTTCGATGGCCATGAGCTCACCATCGGTTTTGGCGATGATTTGGTCAGGTTTAATGCGAGCGGCACGAAGAGCTTCAGCGACGTGAGTCGGAAGGTCACTATAGATTTCTTTCCAGTTGGTTCTTTTAGTTGTAGTGGCCATAGTTATTCTTTGATAGTAATGCCCATTGATTTGCAGGTACCTTTGACCATCTGCATAGCAGAGTTCAAGTCATTGGTGTTCATATCTGCCATTTTTTTCTCGGCAATGGTTTTAATTTGTTCCAGGGTAATTTCGCCAACTTTGGTTTTGTTGGGAGTACCGGAACCGAGTTTGATATTCAGCATTTGTTTGATAAGGGCGGAAACCGGAGGAGTTTTGAGCTCAAACTTGAAAGATCTGTCTTCGTAGATTGTAACGAGAGCCGGGATGATCTGGCCGCGCATTTCGGCGGTTTTAGCGTTGTACTGGGTAATGAATTCCATGATGTTGACACCATGTTGACCAAGAGCAGGACCGACCGGAGGAGCAGGATTAGCTGTACCAGCGGGCAGGTTTAGTTTCAAGATGACCTTGACTTTTTTTGCCATGTTTAGTTTTGGTATTTAATATTAGCCTCAGAAAAAGGGAAGTTTGCCGTATTTGATGTATTAGTTAGTAGAAAGATATGGTTCGCTTTACTTTTTCGGTAAGCTCCCTCAGACTGGCCGAGGTAGGAATATGATACCACAAAAAAGACGCCCGAAGGCGTCTCGTGAATTAGAATAGGGGTCTGGGTCCATCGGTTGAGAGCCAGACACTCATGAAAATGATTTGAACTATTCCCGCGATTAATCCGACTGCGAAGGCATTGTTTCCTAAGAATCCATTTGTGCAAAAATATGCGAGACTGAACGCGGAAAGGAATCCAGCTACGTGTATCAAAAATCGGAAGAATACCAGTACTTTTTGGAAATCTTGATATTCAGACATGACAGCCGCGTTTGGAAAAATCATCGGTCCTGTTTTCTTGGTACCCACGCTGGTGGCAAGGAAATATGTAGAACTTAACAATACACAAAACAACACGGTGGCAAAGATGTTCAAAGTATCCTCCATTCGATATTCTGAGAAGTTAAAGGCCTGTATCCTGTAATATATCATAAAAGTGGCTATTAGTCAACAAAAATCCCGCCGGATGGCGGGAAAAGGGATAGTAAATTTAAAAGTTATTCGTCGAGGGAGAAGCTAAGAGGAGCAAGGGAGGAATTCAAGAGCGAGATGGCAGCCGGGAGGTAAAATGATTTTGAAACAATCAGGGACTAAGTCGATATTCCCGTTTTTATCGTGGAATGAGTCAATGGACAGTAGTTTCCCGTTTTCTTTGATATAAAACCAAACAGGAATTGATTTTTTGGTGATACGGTCTGTACAAGCAAAATCTATTAGTTGTTGATTCTTTTTGTCGACTGATTTGATGGGGAGGGTGACAACCTCGACCTCACAACCATCAACCAGATAGGCAACAATTTTACGAATCGTATTTTTAGGGATGGTTTGCAAATTAGTCTCCTGTTACTCGGGCTCGAAATCAAGAATGATGGTATTGATATTGAAATTATTGCCCGTGATGGTGGTGTCGATGTTGTTGAGAACTAAAATGTAGTGACACTTTGGATCCAGGACAAAAGTGTCGTGTGTCAGGAGGTTAATGGAAATGGTTTTATGATTGGTGGTGTTAAAAAGCTGTCCGGTGAATGAACCGAGGCCACGACCAGGCATGTTATTTATCATGATACTGATGACGCCGTCAGGTTGTTTGGTTAGTAATACACCTGAGTCTATACGCAACCAAAGATGGTTACCGTTGTCGAACCAATTTAGCTCGACATTTGAGGGAATAAATTCTTGACGAGTAAATTTTTGGGAAAATTTCATTTCTCTCCTTTTTTCAGGGTGCGAAAGTGCGTAGATTCTAGCACATCCGCCAAAGGTGGATCGGGTACGAAAAAGCCGGGTATAAATACCCGGCTTGTGATT
>CAISLM010000025.1 GCA_903886255.1 Candidatus Collierbacteria bacterium | reverse complement strand
TAGTTGCCGAGATGGCGGAATGGTATACGCTCAGGTCTCAAAAACCTGTGGTCGCAAGGCCGTGAGGGTTCGATCCCCTCTCTCGGCACTATTTAAAAATCTCTCCCTTGTGGGGAGATTTTTAAATATTCGATAGGGGATTATTTTGTTAGATGTTGAAGGTTATTGATGGAGACGAACACTTCTTTTGTAGCTTCAGTATATTTATTACGAAAGAAATTGGTGTAAAAAATCGATGACTTATTTATGAGGAAATGAAGAATCCTTGATCGTTCTCTGATATACACTTTTAGATCAACCCAGTCATACTCAGCCCGTATCTGTTTTTCGTATTCGTTGATTACTTCTCTGGTCTGACCGAAGATAGAAAGATCGATATCAGCCAGAAGTTGGGCATCGGTGTTGTTTTGTAAATCAGAATCGTGTTTCGTAGCTAAAATTAATGTAGTAACTTTATCAATAAAGCTATTAGGGAGAGATAAGCTGCGGGCTATAAAGGCAGCAAGTTTGGCACTATCTTCTTCATTTATTGACGAATGTGTATTGTAAACAGCATCATGAAACCAGATGGCAAATTCTGCTGCATCCGGATCCTTGAATAAATGTCTGACTTGGACAAATTCGTTTAGACATTGTTCGACGTGAGAAAGCGTGTGATATTTACGATGTGGTTCGGCATATCGATCTGCGAGCATCCGGTAGATCTGATGAGAATCACGTTGAACGTCAAGACGTGCACACAGTGCTAGCCAAAGAAATTTAGCTTTGTCCACCTTGACTCCTAATTAGAAATTCAAAAACCGGTTCCGGTAGATAATTCTTGACTACGTCTTGCCATCCTTGAGGGCCAATAAGGCCTTTTACCATGCTCGAGCTGACTTCTACCAGTTTTCGGGGTGGAATGAGAAAAATTGTCGTGATGTTTTCATTAAAATCTCCATTGATGTTTCTCATTTCGCGTTCCGCTTCGTAGTCTTTTTGCGAGCGGATTCCGCGAAGAAGGAATTGAGCATTTTTGGTTCCGGCATATGTAATAAGGTACTGAAAGGGAAAGCTTTCAATGGTTACGTGAGGAAATTGTTTTGTTGACTGTTTGAGCATTTTCAGGCGATCTTCCAAAGAAAACATACACTGCTTGTTTGGATTAGTACCGATGGAAACAAGTAATCTGTCAAACAGACATGCGCCTTGCTCGATCATCCAGAGGTGCCCGGTGGTTAGTAGATCAAATGATCCGGCATAGATGGCCAGTTTTTCACTCATAGATTCTCCTTTAATGTAAAAGTCCTGAAGTATGGCCATAATTTACCATTGATCTATAAAATTTGATAGTAGGTTTCTTGCTTGTTTAGGCACGCGGGAGTAAAATATCAGCATGATTGATGTGAATAAACTCAAAGTAGGTGTTACTTTTACCGAAGAGGGGATTCCCTTTAAAGTAATGAAATATGACTTTACCAAGATGGGCAGAGGCAACGCGACTATAAAAGTTAAGGCTAAAAATTTGTTTAATGGATCGATCGTAACTAAAGGATTTATTTCCGGAAATATGGTGGAGGACATTATGTTGGAGAAGAAACATCTTCAGTATTTATACAAAGATGACGAGAAGGCATACTTTATGGATCCGGTTTCCTTTGAACAGTGCGAGATTCCGTTGACAGTTTTAGGAGGGGATGTCTTGTATTTAGTTGAGGGAGAAAAGGTTTGGGTATTGTTTTGGGAAGACAAGATTCTTGGTGTTGAATTGGCTGCTTCTGTAGTCATGGAAATTGTTGAGTCCGAACCCGGTGCAAGAGGAAATACAGTAAGCAATGTACTTAAGCCGGCAAAAACAGCTTCAGGACTGGTTGTAAACGTTCCATTGTTTATCAATGTTGGGGACAAAATAAAAATTAACACCGAGACGGGACAATATACTTCTAGGGCTAATTGACCTTACTTCAAAAGCATTACCAGGAGGATTACAAGAAATTGGGGAAGAAGACCCCAGAGTTTGTTTGGAGTGGAGCGATGAACCCAACTATGGAAAGCGGCAAGTTGTTTTATGGGAGTAAATCTAAGATCCATGAATAGATAGGGAAACTCAAGAAAATCGGGGAATAGACCAACGAACCAACCCATCCAAACATGCCAATTAAACGGATGTCCAAGCTGGAAAATAAAAAACACGAGTGCAATTGAAAGGGGAAAATCGATAAATAATTCTTGCATGAAGGCTATTTTGCGTGATTTTTTCCAACTAGTGAGGCCTTGACCAACGTCCCAGTGGGGAACTCGATCTTCTGCGTAATGGGACGCCAAGACCAGCGGGATACTTATTAACGGGTTGGGTATTTTTGAGGCTATAAAGGCGCCTGTTGAGCCGTGTGCAATAGAAAGCATCGTGGTTTTTAGTATACAATATTGGGAGATGAACGATGCTTTGTTACGAATAAATAATATTCCGATTTACGGATTTGGGTTGTTGGTTGTATTTTCATTTTTGTGGGGGTCATTTGTATATTTTAAAAAAGCGAATGAGTCAAATTTTGAAGACAACGTAATTCTGGACAGTGTAGTGCTTTCTGCATTCTGGGGGTTTATTCTTGGGAGACTTATTTATGCGGTAGTCAATTTTGGGATGTTTTGGAATCATTGGTCAAGATTGTTTTTGTTGACGAATTATCCAGGGCTTGATCGTTTCGGGGCAATTTTCGGAATCGCATTTGGATTGTGGCTCTGTCTTAGAAAAATTAAGGACAAATTTCTGAATTGGTTTGATCTTGTTTCTTTGGGGATTTCAGCCGGCACAGCTATTTTTTATGCGGGACTAGCGATTATGGCTTTTATGTGGCAGTTCGTAGTTTTTGCAGTTGCATTCCTCTTGGTCTACATTTATTTTTGGAACGTTGAAGGGAAGTATAGAACTTTTGACTGGTATAGAAATAACAAAACTTCAGCCAGGTCGGGTTTTATATCCGGTTTTTCCATATCGCTTTGGGGATTATTATTTTTAGCTGAAAATTTTCTGAATTCAAAACTTTCTTGGCAGGTTGGGTTATGGGCAGGTTTGTTGTTTGTTGGTGGGTTGGTTTTAGTGTATATTAGGTCTGGCAGGACAGTAGCAGATGATATTAATTTAGTTTTTAAACATGGAAAAAGATAAAAAGATTTCCTTCCCCCCACAATTTTTGAAACCCTTAGTCTCTTATTTGAAGGGTGAACAGAAAAAGCTTAAGGTGTCGAAAAGTGAATTAAAAAAAGTTGACCCGTTCATCATTGGCAATCGAGATGATGATAACTCTGTTGATTCAGATGTAGCCGAGAATGTCGAACATGATCGTGCCTATGCTATGAGGTTGCAAGTGGCAAGGTCTCTTGTTGCAATCAGAAAAACACTAACCAGAATCAAATTGGGTAAGTATGGTATTTGTGTTACTTGTGGAAAAATGATTGATACCGACAGGTTGGCAGTTACACCTACGGCAGAAAATTGTATGGAATGTGCCAGAAAAGCCGAACAAAATCAATAAAGTGAACCTATTTGGTGTTTCATTGTTAATTTTGGATATTGTTTTACAGTTTATTTTTCGTAGAAGTCAACTTGGATTAGAAAATAGGGGGGTGTCATTTGGATTTGGTCAAGGCTTTGGCAACGTTATTTCGTTTGTCGTTTTTTTAATTTTTATTTCTTGTTTTGTATATGAAACAATCGTCAAAAAACGCTTTAGTTTATATTTGTGGCTTTTGGCTCTTGGTGGAGCGGGGAATGTATTTGCAAGGGTTGTTTGGGGAAGTGTTTGGGATTATATTTGCTTGCCTATCTTGCCGTTTTGTTTTAATTTATCGGATGTATTGATTAGTTTGGGTGTTGTCTCGTATATACTTGGAGTTAATGGAAATAGAGATACTCTACGAGGACGAAGGCACGATAGTGATAAACAAGCCGGTGGGTCTCGTGGTAAATAGAGCCGAATCTGTTAAAGAACCAACTGTACAGGATTGGGTGGAAAGAAAACTGGGTGATAAATTTTTTCAATATGATGACAAGCTCTTTAGACAGAGAAGCGGCTTTTGCCATCGTCTAGATAAAGACACAAGCGGTTGTTTGATGATTGCAAAAACACCTGAAGCTTTGAAATATTATCTAAAAATGTTTAAAGAGAGAAAACTAACTAAAGAATATGTGGCATTAGTGCATGGTCGGGTAGAACCGGTTGATGGAACTGTAGTACTCCCGTTGAAGCGTAGTCAGTTCGATAGAGAAAAATGGCAGGTTCATTACGAGGGAAAACGTGCAGAAACATCCTGGCATGTAGTGGAGCGTTATAAATATGCAAATTCAGAGCATTGGAAAAACTCATTGACTTACTTGAGATTAAATTTGAAAACGGGAAGAACTCATCAAATAAGGGTTCATTTATCATTCTTAGGCTGGCCTATTTTTTCCGATGAAAAATATTTGAACAAAGAAATGAGCCTAAGAGATCATATGCTTTTAAGTCATCATTTTTTACATGCCGAAAGACTTAGTTTTTCTAGTTTTAATGGAAATGAGGTAAAGGTTATCGCACCTTTGCCTTCTGATTGCGAGACGTTGCTTAAAAGCATGGTTTCCGATTAGAATGGAGTAATGGAACTTTTTGTTTTAGAGCTTGTTGCTGTTTTTGTGATTGCGGTGTTGGTAGGAATCATTTTTCGCTATTTTGGTTTACCTTCAATAATTGGCCACGTTTTATCAGGAATCGTTCTCGGTATTTCAGGGTTGATTAGTCCGCCTAGTGTGGAAATTCTGGCGACGTTGGGAACCCTTGGGGTTACATTACTATTATTCTTGGTTGGTTTGGAAATGGATTGGAATGAGATAAGGAAAGTCGGTAAAGAATGTGTAATTATATTTTTCGGGCAGACGATTCTATTGGTTGTTATCTATACCACCTTTGGATTGTTTGGACTGGGATTTTCTCTTTTGAGCGCAATCTTATTTTCTCTAGCCATGACTTTTTCGAGTACGATAGTTGTGGTTAAGGTATTGTCAGAAAAAAAAGAACTTAACAGCTATTCAAGTAGGTTATCATTGGGAATTTTACTTTTGCAGGATATTTTGGCAATAGGATTGTTGGTGTTTTTGCCGACTGCGGGGAAGGGGATTGGGTTGGTTGGTTTGGGTCTATTAATTTCAAAGTTACTTCTTCTCGTATTCATTGTAAATGTTGTAGGCCACTATTTAATTCTCGGGTTAATGAAATTCGTTATTAAGACCGCAGAAGATTTAGTGCTCTTTAGTTTGGCTTGGTTTGCATTAGTCGTTTATGGATCCGTAAGGCTTTTGGGGGTGTCTGCCGAGGTCGGAGGACTGCTTGCCGGATTGTCTCTTTCAACCGGCTGGGGACATTTTCAAATTGTGAGCAAAATAAGAATTCTTCGAGATGTATTTTTAACTTTGTTTTTTGTGCTATTGGGTTTTAGAGTAGGTTTGGGAAGTATTGATTGGATTTTAGTGGCAGTGCTTATCCCAATGATAATAGTCATTAAGTTCTTGGTTTCTCATTTGATGTCACGCGTATCCGGGTTGGGAGGAAGAAACTCTATTTTGATAGGTATTAATTTGACTCAGTTATCGGAGTTTTCCCTTGTAGTAATGTCTGCCGGGCTTTCTGCAGGATTGTGGAGTGATCCTGTTGTTAAAGCAGTTACGATGGCCGGATTGGTTTCAATGGTTCTGTCAACTATTTTGATAAACAATTCATCAAAGCTTAGCTTCAGAATCGCAAAATTATCGAAAATGCTGTTTAAATTCGAAGGTAAAAATAAACAACTACATGTACCACACAAAGGTCATATTGTTCTGTTTGGCGCCGACAGAACAGGAAAAAGCATCCTGTCATTTTTGAATAAGATAGGGGAGAAAGTTGTTGTAGTTGATTTCAATCCGCGAATTGTGAACGAGTTGAAAAAGAAAGGGGAAACTGTAATTTTTTCTGATGCTGCCGATCCGGACGTTTTAGAACTGACAAATATCGCCGAAGCGAAGTTAATTATTTCAACGATTAAAAATGTAAACGATTCATTATCGTTACTTTCCGAATTAAAAAAATTCAACGTTAGTGTTCCTGTAATTGCCGATGCCGAAAGCCTAACTATGGCGAAGGAGCTTTATGCCGCGGGTGTAGCCTACGTAATTTTCCCTCATTTTGTAAGCGGATTGCATATGGGTCAATTGATTAAAAAGTATGGTAAGGATAAACAAACCCTGGCAAAATACAAAAAGAGACAGGACCTTATATTAAAAAGTACATATGAAGGGGAGTATTAAAGAGAAAGTTTTATTGGTTTTGGGTACTACGTTTTTGGTTGTTCTCGTTGGATTATTGTTATTTGATTTGACGCGAAGGGGAATATTTGATGGCGGTACAGGTATCAACATAGCCATTGTCGGAGACAAAGGGGTTAGTGTGTTATTACTCCGGCCGGAAGATCAAATGGCTGGTTGGGTAAGTTTACCGCAGGATGTTAGGGTTAAAGTGTTTAATTCGAGTGCAAATTATCCAATTGAATCTTTGTGGAATTATAGTGTTTCCGAAAATAATCCTTAC